>JBEIQV010000093.1:0-10986 GCA_040376335.1 Verrucomicrobiia bacterium
ACTACGTATTCAATGCGGATCGCAAAGAATCCGACCTCACCAGACTCTCTGAGAGTGAAGTAAACGAAATGGCAAAGGCGCACGGTGTGTCCGTTGTCCGTTCTTTCAGTGAATACAAGCAGCTCGACCACACGCAGCGTTACGGCGCGGAGTTGTGGAAGTGGGTGCTCTGGGCGCTTCTTGGGATGATCTTCCTGGAACTGTTCCTGCAACAATACTTTGCACGAGTGAGGGGGAAACTATGACGCGCGATTCAGTCACAACGACACTTCGATGGGTAGGCGATTGGTCCATCACCGCCAGTATCATCGCTGCCGCCATTCTTGGCATCGCAGCCTGGCTCCTTTACCGCCGCGATGGACGCGGAAATGCATTTTGGATGCGTATGCTGCTTCCCACTCTGCGGGCGCTTGCCGTGGTGCTGATTGTTTTAATGCTGAGCGGTCCCGTTCTGCATCACCGCCGCATCGTCGGACAACTCGCGCACCTTACCGTCGCGCTGGATGCCTCGGAATCCATGCAACTCACCGACTCCAGCATGGACGCCGGCAGGAAGATGGCAATCGCCGGGCGCCTCGGTTTGCTGGATGGTGTCAGCGCACAAACGGAAATCCCGCAGGCATCTGAAAAGCTCAGCACCGCACGCGGACTAACGCTCAATGTGAGCGCAGTTGATGCACCGGATGAAGCTGCGTGGAAGCGGATATCCTCGGAGTTTTCTGCGAGAGTCACCGAGGCGGACAACCTTTTCTCCAATGCCTCCAAGGACAAGGAGATCGTCAACCGCTTCCGCACAGAACTCGTAAAGCCCGCTCAGGAAATAGCTACACGCACACTCAAAGCAGTGGATGATCGCACGCGCGCCGCATCTGAACTCGGGAAACTGGGTGAGGCCGCCGGCCGCTGGTCGCGCGATGTGGCAGATATTTTCCAAAAGCAGGTAGATACCGACCCGGCGCTGTCGCCCCTGAAAGCAGCGCTCGCGAAATTTGATGCGATGCCACGCTGGCAGCGCGCACAGGCCTACCTCATGGGAGGGAAGGCCGAGCAAAAGATTCTCGCAACGCTCGCGCAGCAGCATGATGTGCAGGTTGTGCTGCTCGAAAACGGAAACGTGAAACCGTTCTGGAAGCCAAGCGCCCATGCGGAAATGCCTGCTGGATTGCCGAAGGCCGAAGGCGTTGTCACCGATTTGACGAGCGGGCTGAAGTTTGCGGAAAATGAAAACAGCAATTCCGTCGAAAAAGGCGCTGTGATTTTTTTCACTGACGGACAGCACAATGCGGGCGACGCTCCAATTGAAGCTGCTCGCGTTCTCGCCGGTCGGAATATGGGCGTTTATTCGCTGGGCTTTGGCAGTCAGGTGCCGCCACGCGACCTCGCAGTGCTGAAAACAGTCGTGCCGGATTCCGTGTTTTTCGAAGATCGTGTGCGTGGCGATGTCGTTTTGAAGGAAGAGGTTCCAGCAGGACAGCCGTTCACGCTTACTATCAAGGAAGGCGACAAGATGGTGTGGGAAAAACAACTCATCACCGAAGGCAAGGCGTTGCGCCGAGTGGCGTTTGAATTTCCAGTGAAGGAGATCGCGGAAGTCCATCTCAAGCAATTGAAGGCACAGCAGGGCTACGACGTTCTCGGCGTTCCGCTCGAACTCACAGCAAGCGTCAGCGGTCTCGAAGGAGATCGCGAGTTGAGCAATAACACGTCGGCGCTTCGTTTCCGTGCGGTGACGCAAAAGCGGAAGATTTTGCTTCTTGATGGTCGTCCGCGCTGGGAGTCGCGCTACCTGCGCAATCTTTTTTCACGCGATGAAAAATGGGAGGTCAACGCGGTTGTTGCCGGAGCCACGAGCGATGTTGGTTTTGTGCGCGGCGACAAGGATGGAACTTTCCCGAACGAACCAAAGCTGCTCGATAGCTATGACCTGATCATCTTCGGCGAAGTGATGAAGTCTCAACTCAAGGAGGAGGAGATGAAGTGGATCGCTGACTTTGTCGGCAAACGTGGCGGTGCAATGATCTTCATAGACGGCCCGCGTGGTGCGCTGCGCGGATACGCTGACACGCCGCTTGGCTCGCTCATTCCTGTCGAGTGGCCGGGGCCGGGTGTTCGCGGTGGTCTTAAGTCCATCACGCTTACAGAGCGCGCGTCCAACATCGGTGCGTTCGCATTGAGCGATGACCTCGCAACAAATGCCGACACGTGGACCCGCTTGCCGGTGCCACATTACATCTCGGGCGCGAAACCATTGTCCGGCGCGGAAGTGTTCATGGAGGTTGACACTGGAACGCAGAAACTCGCCGCAGCAGTAATGCGACCCTTCGGCGCGGGACGCGTTTATTACCATGCATTCGATGATTCGTGGCGCTGGCGCTACGAGGTCGCCGATATGTATCACGTGAAATTCTGGAACCAGTTAGCCGGCTACATCGCTGAGCCGCCCTTTGCCGCTCGCGACAAGTATGTGCAGCTCGACGCCGGACAGTTCACCTATCAGGCGGGCCAGTCTGCCGACATGCGTGTGCGTTTGCGCGATGCTGATGGAAAACCCGTCACGGATGCAGCCGTTGCCACGGTGCTCTACCGCGATGGACAAAAGGTTGCGACGATCACGCTCAATCCCGACGCTAGCGGTCTATATCGTGGAAAAACAGCTTCGCTCGAACCTGGTAGCTACGAAGTTGCCGTCGAGAGCGCGATGGTGCCCGATGGTCAGCTCAAGGCACGCACGCAGTTCAAAGTAGTGCAGCGCGAAAGTGCCGAGCGCTCCTTGCTTTCGATGAACGAAGATTTGCTCAGGCAGGTCAGCGTTGCCGGAGCAGGGGAGTTTTTCCGTGAGGAACAATGCGATGAACTTGTGAAAAAACTTGCCCCTCTCAGCAGCGGTGAAGTGCAGGAGACCGACACGGTGCTCTGGCAGAGCTGGTGGTGGTTCGGAGCCATCGTTGCACTGCTTACCATTGAATGGATCCTGCGCAAACGCTCCGGCATGCTGTGAGTTCGGATTTTTTCTACTTAGTTCATCAAAGTCTTCTTCAGCCAACAGGTTGATACTTCTGTAACCAAGCGCGCTTAACTCCGAACCTAACAATCTCTTGAGCATTCATCTCGACCCGCTCATTAAAGAAAAACTCAACGCTTTTGCGAAGCGCCGTCGTCGCCTCATCGTGATGCGCGGTGTTTTCTCGGCGGTTGCGATGCTGCTGCTTACGATGCTCATCATCGCGGGGATTGATCTGAGCGTGCGCATGGCGGACTGGGTGCGTTGGACGCTGAGCGGAGCCGCCTACCTAATCGTATTCATCATCGCATGGCGTCAGTGCCTGACGTGGCTGCTGCACGCGCCGGATGCGAGGCAACTCGCTCGCCTTGTCGAACACGCGGAGCCGAAGCTGCGTGAGGATCTTTTGTCCGCCGTCGAACTCGGTGAAGCGCACGGGAAGACGTTTGATTCGGAGCAATTCCGCGAACTGCTCCAGCATGATGTGGCGCATCGCATGGAGGGGATTGAAGTCACGAACCTTTTGCCTGTTTCGCTCATCAAGCGATACATCACCTATTCGGTGGTGATTCTGGTTCTTGTCGGTGCGATGGTGGCAATCACTGGATGGAAATTTCCTACGCTATTGCTGCGCGCTCTTTTTCCCGGTGCAAATCTGGAGCGCATTTCCCGCACACAAGTTCTCATTCGTGAGCCAAAAGGCGGCGACATAAGGGTGCCTCAGGGCGACACGGTGCGTGTGCGGGTCGAACTGAAAGGCGAGCGCGCCAGCAAGGCATTCATCATTACCGATTCGCAGAAGGACGGCTGGCAGGCCGCTGAGATGCTGCCGATTGGGAAAGACGAATTCGCTGCATCCGTCAATGTGGGTCGCGAAAGCATCCGCTATCGCATCGAGGCCGGTGATGCCGTCACCCGCTATTACACGCTGGATGCACGCGAGCGTCCCTTCGTCCAGCAATACGAAAAGACATACCGCTATCCCAAATACACCAACCGTCCCGACAAGACGGTTACGGAAACCGACGGCGGACTTGTCGCGATTGAAGGCACTGAGGTGGAGTTGAAGCTGAAGCTGAATCAGGCGGTGGAGTCCGGCGAATTACGTCTTGAGCAGGGAAAGAGCAGCAGCGCCATCAAACTCACACAGGCTCCAGATGGTCGTCTGGTTGCACGGGTGCCGCTGAATGTCAGCGGCAGCTACCGGGTTCATTTGGTCGGTGCGGACACCAAGTTCGATAACAGATTCTCGCCTGAAAATGAACTACGCGCGGAGCCCGATCTTGTTCCTTCCGTGGAATTGATTTCGCCGAAGGAGGATTTGCTTTTGCCGAGCAATGAATTCGTGGACATCACCGGATCGGCCAAGGACGATCTCGGACTGGCGAAAGTTTCGCAGCTTGTAAAAGTGAACGAAAGCGCGTGGAAAGAAACGGAACTCGTAAAAGCACCGGGACTGAAGACGGCGATTGAGCACCACTGGGATCTCTATCCAATGAGCGTGAAGCCGGGTGATTTGCTCACGATGAAACTCGTTGCCACAGATTTGAAAGGCAACAAAGGTGAATCGCGACCGCTGCAAATCACAGTGACGGCTGCCGGTCTGGACATGCGACGACTGCTTGGAGTGGATTCACTTCGCGAATTAAATCTGGCGACGCACGCTCTGGGGCAAAGCTCCGAAGTTGTTGCCAAGGCCTCACTGAAGGCACGTGACACCATCATTGCGAGCGCCAACAGCGACGCGACGCGGCTCGCACTGACGCCGCTGATTGAGGCGATTCAGGATTTCGATGCCAAATTTTCCGACGTGTGGGCCTCGATGAACACGGTGTTGCGCGACTCATCGCCGGGGCACATCAGTGCCGAGTTGCTGATGCTTGGCCGTGAATTGTCGCAGATTAATTCACGCACTTTGACTATGGCGAAGGCGAACGTGGATTTCGTGACTGCAAACCCAGCGCTGGCGGGTGCAAAAGAACTGCTGGCTGAAGTTGCGGAACTCGGAGCGCATCTTCAAGTGAGGACTCGTGTTGTGGAAGCAACGATGGAGTCGTTCACGACATCGGAGGAGACAGCGGCCTATGCCGAGAACAGTAAAGTTGTGGCGCGCGAACAGAAGCGGTTTCTCGAAGTCGCTGCCAAGGCGGGCGGGGATTTGAAAAAATGGGAGCCGCTCATTGGACGACTTCGCGTGGCTTTGACCCAGACGAAGGGCATCGAAAATATTCTGACTCCCATCACGACGCGCGCGACCAGTGCCGCAAAGGAGCGCGCGAAGAATGCAATCAACGAACTCATTACACGCCGCGAAGCGCTTGAAATGGCGTTGGCTGACACTCCGATGCTCCCCGCCAAGCTGCTCGAACACACCCGCAATCTCAGCGCTTCGATGGATAACCACGCCAAGCAGGCTGAAACATGGTATCGCGAACTCGGCTTCATCGCTGTGCAGGCGACTCAAAAAGTTCTCGGGGAGGTCGGGCCGACCTACAGCAATATCACGAAGCTGCAGGCTGACCTTGTTCAATTAAAAGGAAGGCAAACACTGACGCCGGAAGCGCGCGCCGCACTTGGTGATTCTCGATGGGCCTTGAGAGGCGAGTTGTTCAGAGCACATGGCGATATGGAGGAGATTCGCCCTTCAGCGGATGCTGCCTTTGTTGGCGACCTGCGTCTAGCGACGGTGGCGCTACAGTCTTTGCATTCCATGGCTGCCAATCCCGATCAGGCGAAGCTGGATGAGAAATTCGCTGAAATTGACCGCTGCCTGCGAATCATTGAAAGCGTTCACAATTTGCAGGAGGAAGTGGATGGGCTGAATACGCTCGCATCGAACGAACGTTGGGACATCACAAGCCTTTCTGTGCGCACACAGTCGCCGCGTGATTGGAAGTGGCTGGAGACGCGCATTAAGGGCATCCAGTCTGAACTTGCTCAGGCTCGGATCGAAAACGAACCGCTGGTGAAGCAGGCTTTCGAGAATGCCATCGGAATTCTTCAAAAAGCGCAGGGACTTCCAGCTTGGGCTGCCGTGAAGGATGAGATGGATCAGCGGATGAAAATCGAGCCCCTTCCGTTGACGGAAGTGAAGAAACGACTTCCGGACTGGCGGGCAAACGATCTGAAAAAGACCGGGCAACTCAAAGCGGATGAGGAATGGATTCCAGTCAGCGTGAAGAAGGAAGCCGAGGCTATTTCCGCCCAGGTGAAACTCGCAATCGAGGAACTCCGCAAATTCGCCGCTGACGCGCGTAAGAGACTGGCAAAAATCACACCGAGTATTTCCGAACTCGCCGCAGCGCTGGCGCGGGAACAGGATCTGATCAAAAAAGAAACCGTGAAGCAAAAGGATGCTGTCGCCGCGCAGCAGGCTGATGAAGCGAGGAAGGAAAACGAGAGGCAACTTGCGCAGCAGCAGAAGCTGAATTTGAAAGTGGATACTCTCAAGGATCTCATCCGCGCAGAGGCTAACAAACAGAACATCCTCAAAAAGGAAAACCGCGAGGCGATGCGCGACGCGGATGATGCGCTGGCAATGCTCAAAGAGCCGCCACCTGCTGCGGAGAAGGCGTTACAAGATGCGACGATTGACGAGCAGGCCCAGCAGAAGGACGATCTCGCGCGAGCAAACGAGCACCAGCAAAAATTGCAGACAGCGCTCGAATACATCGCAAAGCACTATGACGCGCTTGAAAATGGCAAGTCCCTAAAGGAGACACGTGATATTTTACGCGAAGCGGAAAAGGAACTCGGGGTGAAACACGAACTGGATGCGCAGTATGAACATGCAAAGACGCTTGCAGAGTTATCGCAGAAGAGTGACGCGGATAAAATCAAGGAGCTTGAGAAGAAGCTGCCGCAGAATCCGATCATGCAAAAGGAGCTGGCCAACATCACCAAAGACGCGCTTGCGACTGCGCAGCAGAAATTGGAAACGGCCAGCAAACAGGAGAAGAACATTGCCTACGAACTCAGCAAAAAAGGGAAGGACGAACTTGCTAACACTTTGAAGAGCGCCGTTCAAAAGGCCGTTGATCAAACCAAGGCTGCGGCGACGCAAGCGCAAGAGGCTCAAAAAGCGGCAGAGGCTGCGAGGGACGCCGCAAAAGCTGCGGGTAATGAAGAAGCCGCACAGAAGGCGGACAAAGCGGCTCAGGACGCCGCCCAAACCGCCCAAATCGCGCAGGAGGCAACTCAGGCTCTGGAGGCAATCCCGCAGGCACCCAGCCCGGAGAAAGCTGTAGAGGCAGCGCAGGCAGCGTTGAGAAAAATTGATGATCTTGCCAAGGCGGCAGAGACCGGAGTGGCAGAAGCGCGCGCGGCTAAAATCCCAGCAGAGCAGGCTGCAAAAAACACAGCGGATAAAGCACAGAAGGCAGAAAACCAAAAGTCAGCACAACAGTCGGAGCAGTCCGCGCAGAAATCGAACGCCGCTGCACAAGCCGCAAAACAGGCGGAAGCCGCTGCACAAATCGCGGCTCAGGATGCTGCTCAAGCCTTGGAAAATTCCAAACCTTCCAACGCAGCGAAAGAGCAGGCAGAGATCGCGGAGAACGTCCAGAGTGCTGCCGAAGATACCAAGCGTGCTGCGCGACACGAAGAGCGTCTGGGCAACAAAGCTGGCGAAGAACTTGCCAAACTCGGCGAAGAGATCGCGGAAACCGCTAAGAAAGAAATTCCAGCCGCTGAAGAAGCGCTCAAAAATGCGCAGACGGGTGAGCAGGCATTGCCAGCGGTGACAGCAGCCGAAAAGGAAATTGCGAAGGAACTCGATGAATTGAAAAACTCTCAGGAAGGCACTCCGCCGCAGGGTGAGAAACCGCAGTCCGGTGAGAAACCACAATCTGGAGAAAAGCCTCAAACAGGTGAGCAGCCTCAGTCGGGACAGAAACCGCAATCAGGTGAGCAGCCACAGTCAGGGGAACAACCGCAATCCGGCGAACAACCGCAATCCGGCGAACAACCGCAGTCAGGGCAAAAGCCCCAGTCCGGACAGAAACCACAATCGGGGCAAAAGCCGCAATCTGGACAGAAGCCCCAATCGGGCGAGAAACCGCAGTCGGGAGAACAGCCGCCATCGGAGCAACAACCTTCCGAGGAACAGTCTTCGGAGCCCCAGGAAAATCAGCAGGCGGAGGAGACTCAAGCTTCCCCTGCCGAGCAGGAGGCGCTTGCCCAATTGCTAGACGAACTGGATCAAAAACAGAACCCACCTACCGAGAAGTCTGATTCTCAAGAAAAGCAATCAGGCGAAGGTAAAATGCCCGGAGAGGGCGAGATGCCCGGCGAAGGCAAAATGCCGGGAGAGGGAAAAATGCCTGGCGAAGGCGAGGGTAAAATGCCCGGTGAAGGTGCAGGCAAGATGCCCGGCGAGGGCGAAGGCAAAATGCCCGGCGAAGGTGAAGGCAAAATGCCCGGCGAAGGTGAAGGCAAGGGCAAGGGCAAAGGAAAAGGCAAGGGGGAGGGCGAAGGTGAAGGTGAGAGCGATATGCCCGGCGAAGGTAAGGGAAAAGGCAAGGGGAAGGGGAAAGGCAAAGGCGAAGGTCAGGGCGATCCTCAGGGTGAAGGTGAAGGTGAGGGTGAGGGTGAAGGTGAAGGTGAAGGTGAGGGCAAACCGAGTGAATCGCAGTCAGCCATGTCGAAAGCCGCACAGGCAGCTTCTTCCTCAATGCGCCAGAGCCGCTCAAAAGCTTCTTCCAAAAAACCCGGCACACAAATGATCGGGAAAGGCCAGCCACCAAAGTCTGAGGGCGGTGCCAAATCCGAAGGCGTTGCGTCGCCCTACAAACTCGATGCGAATTCTGAAGGACTGAAGCGAGGCGAGTGGGGAAAACTGCCCAGAAAGCTTGCCGAACAACTTACCAAAGGCCAGCAAGAGGCCATCGCAGCAGATTATCGTGAGGCCGTTGATGCCTACTACCGAGTCATTGCCGAAAAAGCAAAACAGCAGCAGAAATAAACGTCATGATGAAACAACAATACCGCACTACCAAATTTGCGAGCGCGATCACTTGCGTGATTGTCGCAGTATCCGCTTTCACGCCGATGCGTGCATTTTCACAGGCCCCGGCGGCGGACGGGACCAATACTCGCGTCAATGACGCGCTGAAACGCGCGGCAAAATATCTCGTCAGTGCTCAGGATGTAAAAACTGGCGCTATCATTGATACTACAAAAGCTGGCAACCCTGTAGCTATGACGTCGCTGGGTTTGCTCGCGCTGAGCGCGATGGGCCACCAGCCCGGCGATGCTTCGCCGGAGGGGGAGGCCATAAAGCGCGCGCTCGATTTTGTTTTGAAAGCCGATAATCAGGAAAAAGACGGTTACTTCGGACAAAAGGACGGCTCGCGTATGTATGGCCACGGCATCACCACGCTTATGCTTGCGGAAATGCTCGGCATGGGTGCCGATGAAAAACAGGACGCGATCATCCGAGAAAGATGCCGCAAGGGCATCGAACTCATCCTCAAGGCACAGCGCGTCCGCAAAAGCGAGGAAAACGCCGGAGGCTGGCGCTACGATCCCGGCGCGACGGACAGCGATATGTCCATCACCTGCTGGCAGACGATGGCCCTTCGCGCAGCGAAAAACGCAGGCCTAGATGTGCCCAAGGAGTCTGTTGATCTCGCAGCCCGCTACATCAAGAAACTCTACGACCCCTCGCAAAAAGCACAGGGCCTGGGCGGCTTTGGATACGCAAGCAAAGGTCACGAACTCTCAACGACAGCCGAGGGTGTTCTCGCTCTTCAAGTCTGTGGCGACTACGAAAGCGAGGAAGTCAAGATGGCCTGCGAACGCCTTTTTAAAACCGGCATCAAGGCGGGAGACCCTTGGTTTTTCTACACCGCTTACTACTACGCACAAGGCATGTATCAGCGTGGAGGAAAATACGAGGCTGAAGGCAAGAAAGTCATCACCAACGTCGTGCTCCCGGGTCAGGCGCGCGATGGTTCGTGGGAAGGGCCGGGCAACGAAGCAGGTCATGGGAAAATCTACGCCACTTCTCTCGCCGTGCTTGCACTTTCTGTGAAGAATCACTTCCTCCCCATCTACCAACGCTAATCGCGTTTCGAGTCCCGCTTTTAGGTTGGTGTTGAGAATGCCTAGACTCCAAATATTGACGCGTGTGATGTTGTGATTATCACTGCGACTGTGACCCGTGAGGAAGCCATCGCGAAACTACAGCCATTTATCGGCAAGGATCTGCGTCCATTGGCGGATGAGCGCGGGGTGACGGTCTGGAAGAATGGGCGCAAAAATAAAGGATGGGCGGGGCAGCTCATTGAGGGATTGCTGGATCATCCTCTGGATAATTTGCAGAAGCCGGATTTCGGGGATTGGGATTTGAAGGTCGTGCCTTTGGTGCGAACGCCGCAGGGGACGCTGAGTGTAAAGGAGACGATGGCGATTACGATGATCGATCCGAAGAAGGTGAAGGAGACGCCTTTTGAGCACAGCCATTTGCTCGATAAATTGCGGGCGCTACTCGTCTGCGGGCGGGAGTGGGTAGATGAAAAGGACACGCGCTCGGTGCTGCTGAAAGTGGGCTCGTTTGATTTGCGCGATGGCGAAACTTTCAAACAAGTGCAGGCGGATTACGAACTCGTGCAAAAGACTCTGCGTGATGCGGGGGCAGAGGGGCTTACGGGCTGGATGGGGAGCCTTGTTCAACCCCGCACGAAGGGGCCGGGTCACGGTGTTCGTTCCCACGCGTTTTATGCGCGCACGCTTTTCGTTGCGCGGATGCTGCGGCTGAACGAGCGCTAAGGAATGATGTCTGCAGCGGGATGATCACCGGCTTGTTCGCTGGTGATGTCGAGGGAGCGGACACCTTTCACTTTGCGGCAGGCTTCGATGCTGGCGCGCAATTTTTCAGCAAGCTCAATGGATGTGGGGATGTAATCCATGATGACCTCGGCGGTGGATGCGTCCGTGGTGATGATATGGATGTTGTGTAGTTTCAAAATGCGCAGCCAGAGCGG
>JBEIQV010000172.1:0-7057 GCA_040376335.1 Verrucomicrobiia bacterium
GCCCACGCGGCACTGGTTGGCGAGCAATTCACCCACGGTCCGCACGCGGCGGGAACCGAGATGATCAATGTCGTCGAGCATCCCTTCACCGACGCGCAGGCCGATGACATATTTGATGGCTCCTATGAAGTCTTCCTTCGTGACCACGCGCTCTTCGAGCGGCGAGTTGAGGCCGAGCTTCACGTTGATCTTGTGGCGACCGACGCGCGACAAATCGTATTTCTTCGGATCGAAGAAAAGACGCTTCAACAACGCCTTCGCGTTTGGAATGGTTGGTGGGTCGCCAGGGCGGAGGCGACGGTAGATGTCCCTCAACGCCTCTTCCTCGTCGTGTGCAGGATCTTTCTTCAGCGATTTGATCACCGAGTCATCCTTCTTCGTATCCACGACCTTCACGGTCTTGATGCCGAGGGCGATGATCTGGCGGATGGTCGCCTTGGTGAGCGGCTCGAAAGCGCGGGCAACGGTGATCTCACCATCGCGCACGTCCGCCGTCAGCACCTTCGTGGCGATCTCCTCTTCATCGAGGTTCTCGCTCAGTTTCAGGTCTTCAAATTTGTAGAAAATCTTGAGCACTTCTTCGTCCGATCCAAAGCCCAGAGCGCGGAGGAAAGTCGTCGCCAGAATCTTCCGCCGGCGTTTGCGACGGTCGAGGTATGCGTAAAGCAGATCGTTCGTATCGAACTGGAACTCCACCCACGAACCGCGATCCGGAATGATGCGGAACGAATAGAGCGTCTTCCCGTTCAAGTGAATCGAGCTTTCAAAGCAAATGCCCGGCGAGCGATGAAGCTGCGAAACGACCACGCGCTCCGAGCCATTGATCACAAACGTGCCGGCAGGCGTCATCAGCGGGATTTCGCCCATATACACCTTCTCCTCCTTCGTGCCCTTCTCTTCCTTGAGCTTGAAGGTCACGTAAAGCGGCGCGGAATACGTCAGACTGTCGCGCATGCACTCACGCAGCGACTGCTTGGGCTCGGCGATTTCGTAGCTGTCGAAATCCAGCGTTACCTTTTCATCGTAGCTGGTGATCGGGAAAACCTCGCGGAACACCGCTTGAAGACCCGTGACCTTGCGCTTGCCGACCGGCACACCCTCTTGCAGGAATTCCTTGTAAGAATCCGTTTGCAGTTCGATGAGATTTGGCGGCTCAGCACCTTCCTTGAGTTTACCGAAGTTTTGGCGTTCAGACATAGAGACGATGTGTTTGTGTTATTTGGACGAAGAAGCCGCCTGACTCACGGGATACGTGGGCTGGCGGCAGTGAGAGTTTAGAAAGTAAAAGTCCGCCCAACCGAGCGGCTCTGCCACGAAGTGCGGCGTTGTGTGTTGGACGAAAGAAAAGAAGAAAACAAACCGTTGGAAATCCCCACAGGGGCCGGACTAATTGCGAATGAATGAAACATTGGGATGCAGCGGGACGCCACATCCTCCAAAGCCACGGGCGCAACAGTTTCGAGCGGCAAATTTAAGCGGCGTTTTTGAAACCAGAAGCGAGGACGTGTGTTCAGAGAAGCAGCGCGGTTTTATTTTGTTGTCTAGACACCTCCACAGCCCTTTTAGCTGCAGAAGAACCCGCGTTCATAGGTTTTCCATGCCAACTTGCAAGGATAATTTCCTATTTTGGCAAAAAATCTCTTAATCCCCGAACAGGAAGCGGGAGGGAGTAGGGCTAGGCAGATTATTTGCACTGGGCCCAGGATTTGAAGACGTAACGGTGGACGCATTTCATGCCTGCGCACATGATGAGGGATTTTGCAAAGCTCGCAAAGCCGGTGACTGAAATGTCCGTCGTGCGTGTCAGTTTTGTGCTGGCAGTGCCGACTGGCTCCAGCACGAATTCTTCGAGGATCGCCGTCACGCATGGGCGGAAATACAAATTGGTCTCCTCCATCTGGAATCGCAAAATCTTTCCCTCCCCCCAATGCGTTATCCGCTGCTGAATCACTCCGCGATTTGACACGCACTGCCGCCTCTCCCCCACTCCACCTTTTCCATCTGGCAATCTGCACTCGACGGGCTTCGGAATCCCGAGCCTGAAGAAACATGGAATGCTCGTGTCCATTTTGGACGAACACAGCAACGGCCAGACGACAGCCGGCGGTTTGCCAATGATGATGGAAGTGCGGACGCGCATAAAGAAGTGCGCTCTAGTCCGCAATAATAACGATGGCGACTATCAAAAATATGCAGGCTGCGGCGGGCGGCATCAGGAGGCGACTTCGTGGAGGTAGAAGTCGAAAGCGCTGAATGGGAAGGCTCCCATGCCGGGGCCGGTCGGCGCGGCGGCGAAGGATTCTTTGGTGTTCGCTTTGAATGCGTAGAAGATGGTGCCGATTTTGGCTTTGCCGATTTGCTGGGCGACGATGCCGAAGTGGTCGCCGCTCGCAGGGGTGCCGAGGGCCTGGCCTTTGATGATGAGGCTGGCGATGGTGGAGATGCGCGCGGTGTCAATTGGCGCGCCGATGGTGACTTTGGCGTCGTCCACAGTGCCGATGAAGCCGTCGAGACCTGCGGTGGTTCCGGCGAGGATGGTGCTGGCGATCCAAGCATGGCCTACGCTGATTGTGCCGATGCCGGTGTCGGCATTGTTGTTTCGGCCCAGGATGAAATTGGAGGACTCGGTGTTGCCGCCGATGGTGAGTTTGCCGATGGCGTTGTCAGGGCCTTTTCCGGCGAGGGGGGATTTGGCGAAAATCTCAACCTCAGTGTCGTGCAAGTCCCCGCCGATGGTGATGGCGGCGATGCGATTGACTGCCTGGATGCGCCCGTCGTCGCGGAAGCTGCCGCCGATTTTGATGGTGCCGATTCCTGCGGCGCTTTGGATGGTGCTCTTGGTGACGGAGCCGCCGACGGTGAGGCTGGCGAGGTTGCCGGAATCCTGTTGATTGGAAAAGATGTCGGTGCTGCGGATGTCGCTCTTTACGGTGATTTTGCCGAGGCCGTGTGCGCCGTTGATTTCGTCACCTTGAAGCGAAGTGCCGCCGAGGGTGCCGAGGGATTGCACGGTGAGGCTGCCGAGGGCGACGCGTGTGTCGCCGTTGTCGCCGGCTTCGAGACCCTGCAATTCGCCGCCCACGGTGATGGAGCCAACATCAACGCCGTCGGCATCAATCTCGCCGACGTTGACGAAACCGTTGCCGCCTGTCGGTCCGACTTTTGCGGTGATGGTGACATTGAACAAAGCATTGTTAGGCGCGGATGTGAGCGTGAGCTTTGCCAGCAAGCCGCCGAGTGCAGCGGTCGGCGTAATCTGGAAATCGCCGGTGACGAATGTGCCTGCTGTGCGCTTCACGGTGACGATGTCGCCGTCCACATCGGTGAAGGTGGCGGTCTTACTGTCAGCGGAGAGCACGAGGTTGGGCGTCGCAGTCGTGATCGTCGGCGTGGTGGAGCCGAGTTCGCGGATGGTGAAATCGAACGCGGGATTTTCCGTGCCCGCACCGGTGAGAGTCGGGGCTGCGAAGAATGCTTCGTGGTTCAACGTCGCGCCTTTGTCTGCCTTGAATGCAAACGTGCGCGTGCCGACTTTCGCTTTCCCGATCTGCTCGGCGACGACGCCGAACATATCGCCCGTGTCGCTCGTGGTGCCGAATGCCTGCCCCTTCACGGTGAAGCTGCCGATGCTCGCGGAGATGTTCACGTTGTCGCGCACGCCGCCGGAATACTTCGCGTCATCCGCAGTGCCGATGACGCTATCTGGCCCCACGTTCACGCCCGCAGTGGCTGAGCTGGCCAGCCAGTCGCCGCCGACGGTGATGCTGCCGATGGATGCATCCGCGTTTAAGCTGCCCGCCCCGCCAGCGAGGAAGTTCGCGTTCTCGACGCTGCCTTTGATGGTGACAGACTTGATCGCGACGTCGGTGCCTTTTGTCGGCGCGGTCGGCTGACCGTAGGCGGTGATGTTCACCGGATTGAGCCGATCCCGGCCTATGATACTGCCATCCACCGTGAGTGCGCCGAGCACGCCGCCGCGCGCGACGATGCTGGCCGCGCCGCTCGCGCTGCGGATGTCGCCTACGATTTTCACCAGCCCGATGCTGCCCGCTGCTTCGATGCGGTTGGCTCCCACCATCGAACCGCCGATGGTGATGGTGCCAAGCGAGCCGTTGTCGCCGATGTCTATGCTGCCGCGCAGGTCGTCCTTCACCGTGAGCTTTGGCAGCGCGCCCTGGGTTTCCACGCCGATGAAGCCCAGGTCCGCACCCGCGAGCGTGCTGTCGCCGAGCAGGCCGATGCTTTGCACGGTGAGCGATTTCATCGCGGGCACTTTCGCGTCGCCGCCGACCGAGCCGACGGTAACCCGCGCCACGTCGCCAGCGATGCTTACAATCCCGAGGTCCACGCCGACTGCGTCGAGGTAGCCGAGATTCACGAAGCCATTGCCGCCATCCGCGCTCGGCTTTGCGGTGATGGTGATGTTCGCACCGGTGAAAGTCGAATCGAGCGTGAGCTTTTGGAACAAGCTCGCGCCATTCGGCCCCCCGGTTTGGTAGCCGGTGAGGTTCGCGGCAGTGAGCGTGCCCTTACTCGTCTTGATCGTCACGATGTCACCGTCCACGTCGCGGAAGGTGATGCTCTTGCCATTCGCCGCCGGCGCGCCAGCGAGCGGATCGACCGTCACAATTGCCACGTCGTTCCCGTCGCCGCCGACGTAGGTGATCGTCGCCGGGGGGCTGAAGCCGGGGATCGTGTCGCCTTCGTCGAGTCCGTCGAAGGTGCCGGTCACCGCATCCTCGCCGTCATTACTGATGAGGACGAACTCTGTGCCCGTCGGCACCGCGCCGCCCGCGTTTAACGTCAGCGTCGCGCCCGCGATGTTCACCGTGCCATTCACGACGACTTGGTCGTAGCCCGTGCCCGCCGTGTTGCCGTTGATCATGGCGTTGAAGCTCATCGCGTTGGGGAGCGTGACGGTCGCCGTGCCGACATCGAACGTCGTGATCTGCGTGCCCGCGACGTTGAAGGGATGGCCGAGCGTGAAGCCGTCTGCATCCGCGAAGGAGCTGTCGCCCGTGGCCGTGCCGGAGGCGAAGACGAGCGTGTCCACGTCGTTCGCGCCGGGGAAGGAAATCGCGCCATCCGTGCCGAGTGTAGGCGTCGGCACCACGATGCTCGCGCCGCCAGTGGCGGTGATGCTCGCAGCGTGAATCTCCAGCGCCGTCACACTCGCAGGAGTGATCGCCGACACGACGTTAGCTACGTTCGTCGCGCCGTTTGCACCGATTTGTAGCGTGGCTGCGGTGATCAGGTCCATCTCGGCATCCGTCACGCCGAAGACGCCCGCCGAGTCCCCGGCACCGATGCGGATTTCCGGCGTCCCAGTGAACGGCGCGAGCGTCACCTTTCCGATGCCCGCATTGACCGCGCCGTTGATGGTGATGCCGTCCGCGAAGAGCTCCACATCGCCGTTACTCGTGGTGATACCCGAGACGGAAAAACTGCTCGAATCCTTGTAGCTCACACCGCCCGTCGTGTTCGCGGATAGCGTGCCGATGTGGTTGATCGCTGCGTTGAGCGCGAAAGACCCTGCGCCCGCCAGCGTGAGGTTGCTCGTCAGAATATCCGCGCTCGATGTCTGCGTGACCGCGCCCGCCGATGTCAGTGTGATCGTGCCGCCAGTCGTAGAGAGGCCGGTGACTCCGGCAAAGCTCGCGATTTGGAATGCCTTATTGTTGGTGAAGGAAAGATTCGAGCCGTTGTTGGTGACGCGCCCGGCGAAGTCGCCGACGCTGTTCTGGCCTGTCAATGAGGCCGCCTGCACACTATCCACCGCCAGCTTCGCCGCCGTGATCGCGCCCGCGCCACTCTGTGTCACCCCGGCAGCCGTTTTCAGCCCGACGACTGCGCTGCCGAAATCCAGCGCCGCATCGTTCAGTATCTGGCCGCTGCTCGCATCGCCGAGCTTGATGAACGGCGCACTGAGTTTGCTCGCCTCCGCCGCCGTGAGGCTAACGCGGCCGGCGTTTTCCGTGCCGAGAGAAAATTCGCGCCCCGCTGTGGATGCGACGAACGAGATGGTCTGTGTCGCATTGATGCTCGCAAACTGGCCGATATCGAGGTTGTCCGTGGTGAAGGACACGTTCGTCGCGCTGTTGACCGCCTTGTCCACCCTGATGGTCTCCGCCTTGATGCTCAGTGCGCCATTCACCACGAGCGGTGTCGAGTTGTTGGAGTTACTAATGCGGGCGGAGTCAGTTCCCGCGCCCGTGTCCGCCGTGAGCGGCTTGGTGAGGCGGTCAATGAAAAGCGAGTCGTTTTGATCTCCGAGATCGAGCTCGAAGGAGTTGAAAGTGAAGAGCGACCCCCGGACGTCGGACTGACCCCCAAAGGCGTAACTGAAGATACCCTGCGCTCCCGAACCGAGCGTGATGTTCTCGCTGTCGCGAAACAGAAGCTGATTGTCCGTCCCGCCATTCACCGATTCGACAAAGATCGCGATGCTATTGAAGGAACCGGAACTGGCCGTGTATTTCAGGACGCCGCCCACGATATCGAGCGTGGAAGGAACGATGCGGGTTTCGAGGATTTCGATGGAGGATGAGCGCGAGGTAGCTTTCATGGCGCGAACGGATAGCGAAAACACGCCGTCATGCGAGCAAAGAAACACGCGCGGTGATAGTTACCGCCGCACTTCGATTGCGATGGCTGAACTCAGACTCGGGGAGCTCTCGCGACTACGCCTCCGCCCACTCGACGGGGAGTTTGCGACCGGCCTGGCCGGCGGAAAAGTGGATGCGGCCTTGCGGGTCGGCTTCGAGGCGACATTCGATGGCGGGGGCGGTTCCGTCTGCGGACGGCGTCACGCCTTTCACCACGAAGACTCCGAGCGGGCGCGGCACGCTGCCCATCCCGGTCTGGCCCTGCTGGAAACGGACGCGCGCTTCGGTGCCGCCGTTTTCCTTCGCGCGCCACGGGATTTTTCCGTGCGCGGGGAGCGGCTGGCGGGGTTGGAAAATGATGCCTCCATCGCCGTCTTCGAGCGTGAGCAGGACGGGGCGCAGGAGCTGGCCGCTCGGATGGATTTCGAGCGTGACTTGCGACATCACACGCA
>JBEIQV010000099.1:0-10671 GCA_040376335.1 Verrucomicrobiia bacterium
CACCACGGGGTCGCGCGGGGAAACTTCAATCTTCACGACGCGCGGCGCGGCGAGGTCGAGCTTCGCGCCGTCGGCGATCCAGGCACGCAGTATGTCGTAATACTTGTCGCCGAGCTTCGTGCGCTGCCCGCCTTCGTGCGGAACGCCTGCCGTGGCTTTGAGCAGCATCAGCGAATCATCCGGCGACGCCACATTCAGCCGCCGCCCCGCGAGATCATCCTTGAGCGAACGCACGTCGAAAATCGGATCGTATCCGCGCAGCGAGAGCTTGAAGCCGAACTTGCCATCCTTCGCGCCGTGGCACGTCCCCGCATTGCACCCGAGTCGTGTCATCACCGGATTCACATCGCGGATGAAATCCACCGGCTGTGAATCCTGCATCTGTGCCACCTCCACCGGCACCGAAGCCGACTTCCCCGCAATCTCAACGCGCAGCGCACCCGCGCCATTTTTCAACGGCGTCACTTTTCCGGTCGCATTCACCTCAGCCGCGCCGCCATCGAGAGCGAGCTTCGCAATGCGTGTGACATCCACCGTCGAGCCGTCCGCGAGCTTCGCTGATATGACCAACTGCGCGGCCTCATACTTACCGGCGATGACGACCTTCGGCGGTTGCACGTCGAGGCCCACCACCTTAGCGCCATCGGGCAGAGATTCGGCGGCGAACAGCGCAGGCGCGGCGAAAATCAGAAATAAAATGCTGTGTCTCATGGAGTCTATTTGGCGGCGGTTGGCGGGTTGGTTTTGAGCGGCACGGGGATGAATTCCTTCACTACTTTCGGGTCTGTCGCGCTGACGATGCGCACTTTTCCATCTTCGCCCGCGACTGCAACTGCCGTGCCGTCGTGAAGCCAGCGCAGTGCGTATTGTCCGGCGTCAATTTGCACGCTGCCCAGCAATTTCACATCGCTCACGTAATGCGCGGCGAGCTTCGCCCTTTCGGCGTCCTTCCGTGAACCTTCGTCCTTGTTTTCGATGGCCGCCATTTCGGCGGGCAGCTCGGTGTTGAAATCGTAGTTGAAGAAACTGACCACGCCCTTTCCATCGAGGGAGCTGGCGGCGGCAAAACTTTTCCCATCGGGCGCAAATTCCACGGCGTAGATGCGGCCTTCCATCGCTGGCCATTTGCGGATGCAGAGTGCGTTGTCGCCGATGCGCCGCTGGTTTTTTCGGACAAGGCGGTAGGCCTGCGGCACGCCGTCCGCACCGCCGACGAGGAACTCATCGCGTGTCGGATGCCGTGATACGCTTTGCAATCCGCCGCGCAGTGCGCCCGGCGTGATTGAGGTGATGTTGTCTATGAACCGTTGCGTCGCCACCTCGGTGAGCTTCGCGCTCATGTCGCGCCCCACGCTCACGAGCTGGTCGCCTTTGCTGGTGAAAACCGTGTCGAGCACCCAGTCGCCGTGTGAAGTTTGCTGGAGCACTTGCGCGCCCGTTGTTGTATCAATCGCGCGCAGCGCGTTGTCCGAGCAACCGAAGGATACGAGCTTTCCATCAGGCGACCACGCCGCGCCATACACCGTGTCGAAACCGACCGGCGCGCTCAGCAAGAGCGTGCGTTTTTCCACGTCCCAGATTTGCACTTCGCCCATCTGCGCGGGCCGACCGCCGCAGGCTGCGAGCCGTTTTCCATCTGGAGAAAAGCGCACCGTCTGGATGCGTTCGGACAATCCCACAAGGCGCGCGATCATCTCCGAGCCGTCGCTTTTCCAAAGCAGCACTTCATGAAAGCCCGCGACTGCGAGTAGCGATCCATCCGGCGAAAAATCCAGCGAAGTGATGACCGGCGGGCGCGCATAGACCGGCGGATGCTCGGCGTCTATCCGCTGCTTCGCATTCACCGGTGTGTCGTCCACTGCACCCTCCGAGACCCAGCGGCGGATGAGCGAGATCTCCTTCTCCGCGAGCGGCGGTTTTTTTCTCGGCATGTCGGCCTCGCCATTCACCGGCGTGATTTGCTCGACGAGCACGGACTTTGCCGGGTCCTTCGGCACTATGGCGCGCATGCCGTCCTTCGCGCAATCATCGCCACCCGCGACCAGCTTCGTAAAATCCGTCATCACATATCCGCCCTTCGCCCGCGCCGGCTGATGACACCCCTGGCATTGCGCCTGAAAAATTGGCCGTATTTTTTTGAAATAACTCACCGGCGCATTCGGGTCCTCCTCCTCCTTTTTCGGCGGAGCAGCGAATACAGCCGAAGCGAGCGCCAGCGTGAGAAGCGAAGTTAGAAAGCGGACAGGGAGCATGGGTGAATGTGAATCCCTGAGTAGATGGAATCTTATGCCCATTGCCAGCACTAGAATCCTCTTTTTCTAATCGCTTAACCGCAGGTTGAAGATTGCTTCGCACACACTGTCAGTGATTCATCGGCGCATGAACCGCCGCGATTTTCTCCGACTCTCCGTTTTAGGATGCGCCTGCTGTGCTGTGCCCGCTTTGGCGGAGACGGATTCGGCGACGGCGCGAATGCCGCGAGCGCTCGGGTTGCGCGGGGATCTCATTCCGGATGGCAAATTTGGACGTCAAATCCATGAGCGGTTGCGTGCGACCTACATCACTGTCCACAGCACGGAGAGCCCCGGCGGCACGGCGGCGGCGCATGGGAGGCTGCTGCGCACGGGGAAAATCAAAGCGAAGACGAAATGGAACAAGCGCGGGTATAATTTCTGGCACTTCACCGTGGATGATGTGGAGACGGTGCAGCATCTCCCTCTCGACGAACGCGGCGAACACGCCGACCACGAAGGCCCCGGCAACGCGAAGAGCATCGGCATTGAGATTTGCGAATTCCGCGAGCCTAAACGACAGCGCGCCGCCATTGAGCGCTGTGCGAAACTCGTGGCGTGGCTGCGCAGCAAATACCGCATCCCGCTTGACCACGTGGTGCCGCACTATTTCTGGACGATGGTGCATTACAACAACTGGCACAAACCCTGTCCGCGCATCCTGCTCGACGGCGGCAAGCCCGGCGCGAAATGGAACGCATTCCTCGCACTCGTGCGTCGCTCGTAGTGGGTGGCTACTTCTTCGCCGTAATGTCTAGGCAGATCAGTTTTTCCTCGGAGCGGAGGTAGAGTTTGCCATTGGCGAGGACGGGGCCGGCCCAGCAGGGGTAGGTGAGGCCGGGGACTTGCCAGCGGGAAATTTCGGTGAGCTTCCGCGCGCTTGGGCGGAAGATGCCGAGCAGGCCGCATTCGCCGAGTGCGATCAATTTTCCATCGGCAAAAATGGTGGAGCCGCGTCCGAAGATGTCGGGTGCTTTTTCTTCGGTGCGGAATTTGGCGTGGTTGCCTTTTGGCCAGCCTTCGGGGCGCGACCAGTTCACTTTGCCGGTTTCCATTTCCACGCAGCGGAAGATGGCGTCGGGTTCGTTGCGTCCGATGAAGGCGTATAAATTTCCGGCGACGAGATTGGGACGCGACCAATGAACTTCGAGAGCGGTGCTGCGCCAGATTTCATCTACACCATTACCATCGGGACGGACACGAATGAGGACGGCACCGCTTTTGAAATACGCGGAGGAAAGAAGGATGAGGTCGTCCTGCACAACGGGGCTCATGGCGTTCACGGATTCTTCGCGAGGGCAGCGGAACCAAAATGAAAACTGGTGCTCGCCGGTCGCGGGGTCGAGGGAGATGAGACCCTGTCGCGTGACGGTGAGGACGTGGCGTCGTCCGTGAATGGTTGCGAGGACGGGCGTGCAGTAGCTCGCCATTTTTTGAAATGCAGGATGCGCTGGGTCCCATTTCACGAAGGGTTCGCCGGGCCAGAATTTCATCAGTGCGCCGTCCCACGATTTTGCTCCGCCGTTTTGCCAGAGCGTTTTTCCAGTCGCGGCGTCGAAGGCGACTACACTCGAATCGGGCTGTCCGCCGACTTGCACGATCAATTTCCCATCCTCCAGCACGGGCGAACTACCGACGCCGAAGAACGCCTCAGGCACGTCGAAATCTTTCTGCGTGTCGCGCCGCCACACGAGCGTGCCGGTCTTGCGGTCTAGGCAAATCAGCACGCCTTCCGCGCCGAAAGTGTAGCAATGGTCGGCGGTGAGCAGTGGCGAGCAGCGCGGGCCGTTGTTAAAGCCGAACGGGTCTTGGAAAGATGATGAGTAGACGTATTTCCAAAGTGCTTTGCCTGTCGTGGCGTCGAGCGCCTGCACGACTTCCTCGCGACCAACGCGATGATGTAGCACGAGCATCCCATCGCGCACACTCGGCGCGCTGTAACCTGGACCGACATCCATCTGCCACACGATGGGCGGCCCGCCTTCCGGCAACGCCGTGAGCAGTCCAGTTTCCGGCGAAGTGTTATCGCGATTCGGGCCGAGAAATTCCGGCCAGTCTGCGGCGAAGGAGGTTGCTGCTGCGGCGAGGAAAAAGAGAAAGCGCATGGCGCAGATGGGAACGCTACAACTTAGCGCCGGTGAGACACTCATAGGCGTCGAGATATTTCGCGGCAGTCTTGGCGACGACATCGGCAGGAAGTTGCGGCGCGGGCGGCGTCTTGTCCCAGTCGAGCGTTTCGAGGTAGTCGCGGACGAATTGCTTGTCGAAACTCGGCGGCGAAATGCCAACGCGATAATCGGCGGCGGGCCAGTAACGCGAGCTGTCGGGCGTCATCACTTCATCAATCAGGATCACGCGGCCGTCCAGTAGGCCGAACTCGAATTTGGTGTCGGCCAAAATGATCCCGCGCCCGGCGGCGTGTGCGCGGCCTTCCTCGTAAATGCGTATCGCGAGATCTCGCGCTTGCGTTGCGACGCTCTCGCCGCACATCCGCACACATTCATCCCACGCGATATTTTCATCGTGCCCGCTCGCTGCTTTCGTCGAGGGCGTAAAAATTGTCTGCGGCAATTTTTCCGCCTGCTGCAAACCGGCGGGCAGCGCGATGCCGCACACAGCACCGGTGCGCTGGTAGTCCTTCCAGCCGGAGCCGATGAGGTAGCCACGCACCACGCATTCGACGGGGAGCGGCTTCGCCTTGCGCACGATCATCGAGCGTCCGCGGAGCTGCGCCTCGAAGGGCTTCAGCACCTCGGGAAAATCGGCGAAGTCCACGGCGACGAGGTGATTCTCGACGAACTTCATTTTTCCAAACCAGAAATCCGAGAGCTGTGTGAGCACTTCGCCTTTGCGCGGGATGGCGTTGGGCAGGATGCAGTCGAATGCCGAGATGCGATCCGTCGCGACGAAGAGCAGATGTTCGCCGAGATCGAAAATCTCGCGCACTTTGCCGCTGGCGACTTTGCGGATGCCGGGAAGATCAAGTGTGAGGATGTCCATGCGCTGTGCGGGATGGCGGATGCGGGGCGCGTTGTCGAGTCAGCGACGCAGTGAAATCAGAAACGCGTCTTGATTTTGCACGCGCGCAGCAAGCACCAGCCGCGCACGGTTTCGACCAGACCAACGAGCCCGGCAATCACGAGCAACACCGCGAGCCACAAGACGCCTTCTCGTTCTGCAAACAAAGCTGCGCCGAAAAGGACGAGCGTCATGCAGCCGCGAATGATGCGGCCACGGAGATCTATGTTGGGAGTCCAGAAGCTCATAGCGGCGACGTTAGCGGCGCGGCGCACTTTGGCGAACAGGAACTGCCACGCCAAACATCATCTCACTCGCGGCTGGTCACGCATCGGGGAATGTTGATTACTTTCCCCGCCATGCTCGCCGAACTTCGCAATGTCACCAAAACCTACGCCGCTGGCGATGCCCGCGTGCCCGTGCTCGCCGGGGCTGAATTTGCTCTCGCCGATGGCGAGACCGTCGCCATCACCGGCCCGAGCGGCTGTGGAAAAAGCACGCTGCTCAATCTCCTCGGCGCGCTGGATCGGCCCGATTCGGGCGAAGTCATCGTCGCGGGCCACAACCTCGCGCAGCTCGATGCCAACGCCCTCGCCGCGTTTCGTAACACGACCGTCGGCTTCGTCTTCCAGCTCCACCATCTGCTCCCGCAATGCACCGTGTTGGAAAACGTCCTCGTCCCCACGCTCGCGAATCCCAAGGCTGACCGCGCCGCACTTCGCGACCGCGCCGCCAGCCTGCTCGCCGCCGTCGGCCTCAGCCATCGCCTCAATCACCGCCCCGGCCAGCTTTCCGGCGGCGAACGCCAGCGCGCAGCCATCGCCCGCGCTTTGATCCAAAGCCCGCGCTTGCTCCTCGCCGACGAACCCACCGGCGCGCTCGACCGCACGAACGCCGCACAGCTTGCCGAGTTGCTGGCCGAGATCAACGCGCGGGAAAAAGTCGCCATCGTCCTCGTCACCCACGCGCCCGACCTCGCGCAGAAAATGGGACGCGTGCTGGAGCTGGCCGATGGAAAATTGCGGGAGCAGACAAAATGAACGTCCGCCGACTGGTCGCACAAAGCATCCGCCACTACTGGCGCACGCACCTCGGCGTCATCCTCGGCTCCGCGCTCGCCGCGCTCGTGCTCACCGGCGCGCTCATGGTCGGCGATTCGGTGAAAGCCACGCTGCGAGCGCAGGCCGAGGCGCGCGTGGGGAAAATCGGCGAGGCACTGCTCTGCGGCGAGCGTTTCGTGTCGTGGCCGCGCGAGGTGAAAAAGCGGCCGTCCGTCGTGGCGCGCACACTTGCGCCGGGACCGGACGCCGCGGGCGTGCTGATGCTCTCCGGCACCGCCGTGCGCTCCGACGGAAAGGCGCGCGCAAACAAAGTGCAGATCGTCGGCGTGGACGATGCGTTTTGGAAATTGTCGCCATCGGCGAATGCAGTCCCGCTCACCGCAAACGAAATCGCGCTGAACGAACGCCTCGCCGCGCAGCTCGGCGTGAAGCCCGGCGACGAAGTCCTGCTACGCCTCGAAAAGCCGAGCGCATTTTCCAAGGACGCGCCGCTCTCCGGCGAAGACGAAGGCAGCGTCTCGCTCCGTGTGCGGGTCGCGCGCGTCGTGGACGATGCGGACTTCGGCCGCTTCGCGCTCGCAAGCGGACAGGTGCCGCCGCACACGGCGTTCGTGCCGCTCGTGGCGTTGCAGGAGAAATTGGGGCTGAGGGAGAAGATAAATGTTCTGCTTACATTACCTCCTGCATCACTCGTCGGAGATCCTGAGCGTAAAAGGTTCCGAAGGGCTCGCATCATTGAAAAGCTGACGTTCGGCCTCGTGTCGCTAGATGCATCGTTGTCAGTCGAGATGCATTCTGATCCCGAAGGACTCTACCCAGGTTTTGAGTCTGATTTCTATGGTGGAACAATATGGCGGCATGTTGATTTGGGAGGAGGAGCATCCACTCCATATCCGGATGGTATTGAGATTCGCTCGCCGAGGGTCTTTCTCGATCCAGCGGTCGTGTCGGCAGCGAGGAAGAGCGAGACGTCAGACCAGCGCGAGTTTTACATACAAAAGCAGCTTTCCAAGGAGGATGCAGAGGACTTTCTGAATCCACAAAACAGTTTGGTATCGATATCAGACAAACCCCCTCGCGGCCTCGACTCCCTCACCTACTTCGTCAACGAACTCCGCGCGGGCGACGGGTCGGATGCGAAGGCGAACGCCACGCCTTACTCGATGGTCACGGCGATTGATGCGGCTGCGTCGGGCTTTGTGAATCCGAAGCTGGCGGACGATGAAATCCAGATCACGCGCTGGCTGGCGGACGACCTCGGCGTGGCGCCGGGCGCGAAGGTGACGGTGAAGTATTTCGTGATGGGCGAGCGGCGTCAGCTAGTCGAGAAGGCGCGCACTTTCACCGTCGTCGCGCCGATCCTCGAGATGACCGAGCCGCAGCTCGACACCTCGTGGATGCCCGATTTTCCCGGCCTCTCCGACAAGGCGAACTGCCGCGACTGGAAGCCGGGATTCGACTTCGACGCCACGCGGATGCGCGACAAGGATCAGGACTACTGGACGTTATTCCGCGGCACGCCGAAGGCATTCGTGACGCTGAAAACCGGCCAGAAGCTGTGGGGCAACCGCTGGGGCAACCTCACAAGCATCCGCTATCATGCTAGGCACGGAAAAGACGCGCCTTTAGGACGCGAGCAGGTCGAGCGCATCGCCGCATTCATCGACCCCGCCGCGCTCGGCTTCCGCACCGTAAACCTCCGCGAGCAGGCGCTCGCCGCGACGAATGCGCCCGTGGATTTCGGCGAGCTGTTTGTCTATTTCAGCTTCTTCCTCATCGCCGCGGCGGCGGTGCTCACGGGGCTGCTGTTCACGTTCACCATCGAGCAGCGCGCCGCCGAAGCCGGGCTGCTGCTCGCCGTCGGCTGGCCGGTGAAAAAGGTGCGCCGCCTGTTCCTGCGCGAAGGCTTGGTGCTCGCGTTCATCGGCTCACTCGCCGGCGCACTGCTCGCCGCGCTCTACACAAAGGGCGTGCTGCACGCGCTCGCCGGAGTGTGGGGCGGCGCGACGGGCGGCACGCATTTCGTCTTCGCGCCATCCGCCGGAACGATGGCCATCGGCGTTGTAAGTGGTGTCATCGTCGCGCTCATCGCGATGTGGCTTGCGAGCCGGAGGCTTTTCAAAATGGAGGCTGCGGCGCTGCTTACAGGAGACGTGCAGCAAAAGGAAACCGAGCCAACCCGAGCTCGAGTTCTCGTTACATGTTTTGGGTGCCGAAAAAATTCGGGCTCCGAATCGACAGACGAAACATGGGCGAAACCGTCAGTATGGAAGCAGATTTTTTACTTGTGCTCGACTTTCACTGTCAGGCACTGGGTGTTTCTAGTATTGGTTCTCCTATATACCGGCGGTTGGAACTTTTTGGTGCTGATTTCGCCTGTGATCCGCTTTTTCTTGCTAGGCTTCGCCCTGCTTGCAGGCGGCATTTTTATTTCAAACCGATGCCTCCGCCGCGTAGCCGCTGGCACCGGCGCAGAATCCATCGCGCAACTCGGCGCGCGCAACATCTCCCGCCGCCGCGGACGCAGCCTCGCGACCATCGCCGTGCTCGCGAGCGGCGTCTTCATGGTCATCGCCGTGGATTCCTTCCGCAAAGGCGCGCCCGAGGACTCCGCGCACCGCGACTCCGGCACGGGCGGCTTCGCCTTCATCGGCGAGAGCAGCGCGCCGATTTACGAAGACCTCAACTCCGCCAAAGGCCGCGACGCCTACGCGCTCGACGACAAACTCATGTCCGGCGTCCGCGTCGTGCAGATGCGCGTGCGCGACGGCGACGACGCAAGCTGCCTGAACCTCAACCGTGCCGTGCAGCCACGCCTCCTTGGCGTGGATTTCTCCGAGCTGAAGGACAAACCCTTCGGCCTCGACTGGCCCGATGTGAAAGCCGACGGCGCAGTGCCCGGAGTCGTGGACGCAAACACGCTGCAATGGGCGATGCAGAAAAAACTCGGCGACGTGATCGAATACGACGGTGAGCGCGGTGAGAAGGCGCGCGTGCAATTCGCGGCGACTGTCAGCGGCAGCGTGTTGCAAGGCCTCGTCGTCATTCCCGAGCGCGACTTCACAGCGAAATTCCCGAACACCGCCGGCACTCGTTTCTTCCTCGTGGATTGTCCGCGCGAAAAGGCGGACGCCGTGCGCGATCACCTCACGCAGCAGCTCGGCGACCGCGGACTCGAACTCACGCCCGCCGTGAAACGCCTCGCCGAATTCAACGAGGTCGAGAACACCTACCTCTCGATTTTCCAAGTCCTCGGCGGACTCGGGATGCTCCTCGGCAGCGCCGGACTCGGCATCGTCGTAGCGCGGAATGTCTTCGAGCGCCGCCGCGAATTCGGCCTGCTGGAGGCCGTCGGTTTCACACCGCAGCTCCTGCGCCGCCTCGTCTTCGCCGAGCACCGCTGGCTCATCATCGGCGCACTCGGTATCGGAGCCATCAGCGCGCTCACTGCCGTCTGGCCGCGCCTCTCCGCGCAAGCCGCGCATTTTCCATGGCGCGGAATCCTCACGCTCCTTTTCGGCATGGCGCTGATCGGAGCATTCTGGGCATGGCTCGCCACGCGGCTTGCATTGAGAGGGTCGCAGCTCGCGGCGTTGCGGAACGAGTGATTTTCGCCGCGCCTATTTCTGAATTTTTCCGCCCCAACTCAGAATGCGCGCCTTGGCTCCTGCGGCTTCGGCTTCTTTGATTTGGTGGTTTTTTACGTAGCAGATGCTGAGGCTGCTCCACGCGAGTTGATCGTTCGGGCGCAGTTCGGTGTTGCGCAGGGCGGCGGTGATGGCCTCGACGGGGCGGCCAAGTTTCACGAGCGCCATGGCGAGTGCGTGCCAGCCGTCGGCAAAGTCGGGCGCGAGTTCCGTGCAACGACGGTATTTTTCCACTGCGGAATCGAGATCGCCGAGGGCGAGGTCGCCGTTGGCGTCGTCAAAAAGTGCCTCGACCTCGGGTGACATCAGCGCTGTTTGAGCAATTCGCCGATGCCAGCGGCCATGCTGCGGTCAGAAAGCCAGATGCGGAAGGTGCGTGATTTGAGACCTAAGCGGAAACCCTGATTGGCGAGCTGTGCGCGAATTTGCGCGCGAAATTCTGCTGGGAATTTTGCTGCGTCATCACTATCCCCCTCAATTTCCGCAGCGATCTTGGTTTTGTCGGTGTCGAGCGTTTCCGTATCGAGCGTGAAGCGGCGATCCACGTTCACGATGAGCGCATCTTTGTCGGCGTTGACTACTTCGCTGACTTTGCCGGGGGCGAGATTGTTGGCTGCCTGCATGATTTCGTCGGCGTATTCGTTTTTTCCAAAC
>JBEIQV010000407.1:0-2082 GCA_040376335.1 Verrucomicrobiia bacterium
AGTTGGACGCTGACTTTTACGACAAAGATCACGGCGGCTATTTCCAGACCACCGCTGGTGCGCGCGACATGCTCTTCCGCAGCAAGGAGGACTACGACGGAGCGGAGCCCGCGCCATCGAGTATCGCCGCGATGAATCTCCTGCGTCTCGCGCAGATCACTGATTCCAAAGACCTGCGCGAGCGTGCGGAAAAAACCACCCGCAGCGCCAGCGACCAGCTCGCGCAAATCCCCAGCGCGATGACGCAGATGCTTTGCGCCGTGGATTTCTCCCTCGCAAAGCCGCGCCAGATTGTAATCACCGGAGCGCCCGACGCCGCCGACACGAAAGCCCTTCTCCGCGAAGTGCGCGCCGTCTTTTCGCCCAATCAAATCGTCCTCCTCGCCGATGGTGGAGCAGGCCAAAAGTGGCTCGGTGATAAACTCGACTTCATCAAAACCGCCGCACCCGTGAAGGGCAAAGCCGCTGCATACGTCTGCGAAAACTTCGTCTGCCAGGCCCCCATCACCGACCACGCCGAACTCCGTGCGCTGTTCGCGAAATAGCCGTAGCCGCTCTTACCCGATGAGCGCCTTTACGACTTTGCCGTAGTTGTCGGTGAGGCGGAAGTCGCGGCCATTGTAGCGATACGTCAGCTTCTCGTGGTCGAAGCCGAGGAGTGCGAGTTGCGTGGCGTGCAGGTCGTGGACGTGGACCTTGTTCACCACTGCCTTCGCGCCGAACTCATCGGTCGCGCCGTAGGTTTGTCCGCCTTTCACGCCGCCGCCGGCCATCCATGCGACCATCGCGCGGCCGTTGTGATCGCGTCCGGGAGCGTCGTTGCCGTTGCGATCCTTGGTCACAGTGCGTCCAAATTCGCCGCCCCAGATGATGAGCGTGCTGTCGAGCAGACCGCGTTGTTTGAGGTCTTTGATGAGCGCCGCTGCGGGCGTATCAATCGCGCCTGCCGTGCGGGGCAGTGCGGTTTCGATGCCGCCGTGCATGTCCCAGCCGCCGTGCTCGACTTGCACAAAACGGACGCCGCGCTCCACGAGACGGCGTGCGACGAGGAGCTTCGAGCCCATGTCGGTCTTGCCATACATTTCCTGAATGTCCGCAGGCTCCTTGCTCACGTCGAACGCCTCGGTCGCCTCGGTCTGCATCTTGAACGCCATTTCAAAAGCCTCGATGCGCGCTTCGAGTTGCGCGTCTTTTTGCAGCGCAGCGGCGTGCATTTGGTTGAGCGATTTCGCGAGGTCGAGTTGGCGGCGCTGGCGCTCCTGCGGCGAAAATTGATTGCGGATGTTGAGAATGACGTCGTCGAGATTCATGCCGCGCGAATAGTTCACGCTCACTCCCTGATAGAGGCCGGGGAGGAAGGACGACTGCCGCCACTCGGGCCGCCCGCCGATGGTGACAAAGCCGGGCATATTTTGATTTTCCGTGCCGAGGCCATACACGACCCACGAGCCGACCGAGGGCTTCGGAAGCTGGAGCGAGCCGGTGTTCATGAAGCGCTGCGCGACTTCGTGCGCCGGGATGTCCGTCCACAGCGAGCGGATCACCGCGATGTCGTCAATCACCTCACCGAGCTTCGGGAACACCTCGGAAACTTCCACGCCGCTCTGCCCCATCTTGGTAAATTTAAACGGCGAGCCGAATGCCACGCCATCGTGACCGGGGATGCTCTTGCCGTCGAATTTCGCCAGTTCTGGTTTCGGGTCCCACGTATCCACCTGCGTCGGGCCGCCCGATGCGAAGATGTGGATGATGTGTTTCGCCTTCGCAGGAAAGTGTGGCTGCTTGGGCGCGAGCGGGCCCAGTGCTTTTGCAGGCACAGCTCCGGGCGCGAGTGCTGCGGCTCCTTCCGCAAAGGGATTGATGCCGAAGAGCGCGGAAAGGCTCATCGCGCCAAAACCCATACCCGTGCGCATGAGCATGTCGCGTCGCGTGAAGATCGGATCGGCGAAATCAGAAGAGTGTTCGCGGATGTATTTTTCGCTGAGGTTGGGATTGCTCATGGTGGTATTGCGGATTGTTGTGACCAAGGAGATACACGGCAGTTTGCCACGGAAACAATCCGTAGCAATGGTGATTCTATGG
>JBEIQV010000206.1:0-6047 GCA_040376335.1 Verrucomicrobiia bacterium
GATGAATCCGGCACCGCCGGTCACGAGGATTTTCATGCGGCGACGCTATTAGCCGACAGGGGGCGCGGGCAAGGTGGAGTTTGTGTGAATCGCGAAAGAGAACGGTATTTTCACCGAAAAGCCCGTTGACACTCTGGGCGCTGGCTGAGATAGACGAACTTCACTCACAACTACCCACGATTATGGCCGACGAAAATCCCGCTACGAACCCGCCGCAGGACGATGATTCCACGAAGAAAGAAACCATCCGCATCACACTGCCGCCAAAAGGTGACGCGCCCGGAGTGAAGCGCGAAACGGTTCGGATCAACGTTCCCGGAACGCAGAGCCAGCCGCTCAGTTCGATTCCTAAAAAGGAGACTTCAAAAATTTCTCTGCCGCAAAGTGCTGTAACCCCGCCTCCTGCGTCCTTGCCACCTAAGCCCCCAGTCGGCGGACCTCCCACGAAGCCGCTCAGCAGTGTGCCACCACCACCGGCTGGAACAGCGACAAAGCCACTCAGCAGCGCAACGCCTCCACCAAAGCCGCCGCCACTCAGTGGCCGTCCGACTGTTCCGCTTCGTCCAAGTGCTCCGAGCGGTGTAGTTCCGCCGCCCGCTGCTCCATCCGGCATCGCCAGACCCGTTTCTCCGAAAAAAGAAACCGCGCGAATCAATCTCCCTAGCGAAGCGCCAAAGAGCAGCGCACCAGCATTACCAAAGGCCACGGTGAAAATGCAGCAAACGCAGCCGCTCTCCAAAGGCCCGGTATCCGGCACCCGTTCGCAGCCGCTGGCTTCTACTTCGCAGGTCAGCGTCGCAGCAGCAGCGAGTAGTTCGCCGCGCAAAGCAGACACATGGGCTATCGTGCTCAGCGTTTTCGCATTTCTCACATCCGGCACGGCTCTTTGGTTCACCTACGCCAATTGGAAAGGCTCAGAGGAGCCTTCGTGGGTCGGAAAAATGAGAAATGAACAGCCGCCTGTGCCTGCGGTATTCCCGAGAAAAGTGGAATAAACTGTCCGTTCCCCCTAGGCGCTCTACTTTAACGCCATGGCAAATCCGAACGTAATTAATCTCACCGATGCAAACTTCGCTAGCGAAGTGCTCAATTCACCCGTGCCCGTCCTAGTGGACTTTTGGGCGCCTTGGTGCGGCCCTTGCATCCAACTCTCACCCGTCATTGACGAAATCGCCAACGAACGTGTCGGTAAGGCAAAGGTGGGCAAAGTGAATGTGGATGAAAGCCCTGCACTCGCCGGTCAATTTCGCGTGAACAGCATTCCGGCTCTTATTTTCTTCAAAGGTGGGCAGCCCGCCGGGCAACTCGTAGGTCGCCAGCCGAAAGCGGAGATTCTTAATAAACTCGACGGCCTCGCGTAAGCGACGGGCTTAGGAACGATTTATAAAAACCGCCGTTTCCATGAGGAAGCGGCGGTTTTTGTTTTTGCAAATTCGTCCCTATCGGCGATCACCACAGATTATGAATACACTCATCGCCATTCTCATCGGTGCCGTCGGCGGCGTCGTCGCAGCCCTTTGCGGGGTCGGCGGCGGCGTGGTTATGGTGCCCGCATTCGTTTTCCTTTTAAAGTTGGGACAGAAGACAGCCGTTGCCACATCTCTAGCCGCAATCGTTTTCACCGCGATTGCCACGAGCATGAAAAACCACGGTAACGGTCTCATCCGGTGGGATGTCGCGCTATCTGCCGGCATCGCCGGTGCTATCGTGGGATGGTTCGCGGCGGATTTGCTCAAAGAATTCCGCGACGTGACGCTGACCCGTATTTTCGCCAGCGTGATCATCGTCTTTGGAGTGGCGATGTGGGTGCAGTCTTTTGAAAAAATTGACTTATCCAATGAGCAAAAGGCTCAAAACCAAGCGCCCCACCAAGAAAACTTAAAATAGATATTGCAGGTTTCTCCAAGTTATCTATTATTCGTCCAGCGTTCGGCAACGAATGCGAAATTTTATAAGTGTTCTGGGGGGAACAGCGGCTCTCCGTTAGCCTATCGGCTGCGGGGAGCCGCACTTTTTTTGGACTGAAACAGCACTCAATATTTTCCTTCTTAACCCCGAACGCCTTATTTGAAGAAAGCCTGAGTTGCTGACGCCATCAGCCACAGATTCGCGGACAATGGTATCTCTTCATCACTGCTGTGTCTCAATACGCGGTTTTTCGACTTCCTACGGTCCGATTTCCTCTTCCTCGTTGACCGCTTTGAAAACCATATCGGACATGCGATGGGCGAAACGCACACCGTCAATTCGGGTTTCGCTCTTGCCGATTTTCTTTCGCAAGTGCAGGCCGAATTGTTGAGGGATGCTCTGGCCTTTCAATTCCACTTCGAGCCTCTGACCAGTTTTGTCGGGCTTTGCTGAACCGAGATCGGGGTTGATCCAGAGCGTTCCCTTGATGTCGTATTTGCCGGTCTGCGGGTTTTTCAAATCAATGCGGAGGATGAGGTAGAGCGGCTTGCCGTCCTGTGGTAACTCGACTTTGTGCGCGTCGTCGTTGAGGCCGACTTGCAATGCGCCGCTTTTTTCTCCCACGGAAACATGGATGAGATTGTTCACATCTCCGAGGCTGATCGGGTTGATCAATATCTCGCCGCCTGGCGCGGGTGAACTGCTCATGTGGTGAATGATCATGCCCATATACCAGTGTCCGCCTTTTGCCGGATCGGGAATAAAACGCGCAAATGGGCCGATGGGCCGCGTGAGCACAATCGGCGGCCCTTGTCCCAAGATTGAGAGTGTGCCGCCGCTTGCCGGGAGATTGAGGTAGGAAAGTGAGCCGCTTTCGATTTTGGCTTCGAGGCCCTGCCAAGGGGCATCCCAGCCTTTGCCTCCGGCCTTTCCTTTGATGTTTTGTCCATCCCGGTAGTTGAAGGATTCCTCGGCGATGATTGGGCCAATGTTTTTCAGCACGATGGGTGCAGGTGCTGGATCTGCAACCCTCACCGGCGCTGAAACTGGCGCTGGAGATTGCGGCACCGATGGATCGGGAGGACGCGGAGTGGCGCGGACATTTTCCTCTACGGGCTCTTGTGCGGGAGTGTCCGGCTTCCGTGTGAGCGCCCACCACATCCCGCCGACCACAACTATGACCAGCATGGCGTAGATCAAAATCGTCGGCAGCGCGCTCGGCTTTTGGATGACCGGCGGAATGCGCGGCACGGGCGTGGTATGATCACCCCGCACAACGGGCGCACGGATACCAGATGCAATCGGTGGCGGAACAAAAGACGAAGGCTTGTGAACCGCCGAAACTGGCGGCGTCGCCGGAGCTGGCGCTGGCTTTGGCGGGCGTGGGCGGATGACTTCTGGCGGAACCATCGGCGGCGGCGGGCCGAGTTGCGCAAGCACTGCACCGGCCTCGACGGCGGAAGCGGGCCTTTGCGTAGGATCAAGCGCGAGAAGGCTGCACACCCATTCGACGAGTTTTTCCGAAAGGTCGGGCCTCAACTCAGCGAGCACTGCGGGGCGGACATTCTGCCACTCATTCAAGATCTGCAGCCGATCCGTTCCGGCAACGAGCAGCTTTCCCGTGTAGAGATAAAAGAGCACATTTCCTGCGGAAAAAAGATCCGCCCGGTGCGAAGGAGGATCGCCCACGAGCATCTCCGGCGCAAGGAAGTGCAACGAGTCATCCGGCGTCGTCTGCCGATACGCAGCGAGTCCCCAATCGAGCACAAACACGTAGGGACGACCGCCGGGCAAATCCACGAAGATGATATTCGACGGCTTGAGATCGCCATGTGGGCAACGCTGGCGTTCACCGCTGCGGAGCGCGCTGATGAGTTGCGCGGCGACATCGAGAGCCTGTGTAGCGTCGAGTGGTTTCTGAAGCGGGAGTTCCGCGCCGTTCATTCCCGGTGCGTATTCATACGCGAGCACCGGGCCGTCGTCGTCGGAGAAGGCAGTGAGCAGACGACAAACATGCGTGCCATCAATCGAACGCAGCCACGCCTCGTCGGTGAAAAGCGCGGCCAGATCGAAGCGGTGATCCACATCACCCTCCTGCGTGAGGAGTTTCAGCGCGACCTGCCGCATCGTATCCTTCACGACTGCACGATACACAATCGCGCCGTTCCCGACCGCGAGGCGGGTGATGATGTCGTAAGTCTGGGTGGTCAGGCCCATGGTGCGCTTTCCTTGTAAATGGTGCGGATGCCGGATGGGAAGCGCGCGCTAAAATTCATTGATGGGGTTGCGACAGCGTCAGACCACACTCTGACGCCAGCAGTAATTGAGCAGCACTTCAAACTCCACGCGCTGGAGCGCCACACACTCGGCCAGCAATTCCTCCGCACCGAATTTCACCTGCTCGCACGCGCCCGTGAAAAGATACGCATCCCAAGTCGTCTGCTTCGCCATCGTCGGCGAGTATTCACGCGCGGCATCGTGCATCTTGGAAAAACAAGGCAGCCTCCCCGCACGTCGGAACCAATAACGCGCATTGTCGAAATCGCCTTCGCGGCGGTGCAGCATCCCATGCCAGTAGCTTCCAAGGTCGCCCGGCTCGTCCTGAAAAATGCGGTGTGCGGAATCGAGATCGTCCACCGCGTAAAACAGCCCGCCGCGCACAAGCGCGAAAATACGCGCATCCGAGATCGTCGCACCGCCCGACAGAACCGAATCCGCCGCGTCGCGGATTTTCCCCGGCCATTCCCAGCCCACGGGCTCAGTCGGCGTGAGCTTGCGAAACAAGTCAGGATTGAGAAGCAGACGCTCAATGAAATCGGAGTAACCGGGCATGGCAGAGATTGTCGCCCATACCCGTGAATCCTGCCAATCCCGATCATCAGGCTATTCCACAGCACCACATTGCTTGCCCACTTCGCCTCTCCCTGCCACGCTCTGCCTCCATGCTCGCAAAAGTGTTCTCCGCAGCGGTGTCCGGCGTGGATGCCTTCGATCTCGAAGTGGAAGTCAGCGCCATGGGTGGTGGTGACAAGGATGTGATCGTCATCGTCGGCCTGCCCGATGTCGCCGTGAAAGAAGCGCGTGACCGTGTCAAAACATCCATCGCAAACAGCGGCTACCGCTGGCCCACCGGCCACGTCACCGTGAACCTCGCGCCCGCCGATGTAAAAAAGGAAGGCCCCAGTTTTGATCTCCCGATCGCACTCGGGATGCTCGCCTGCGTGCAGGGCGTGAAACTGCAAAATGCGGAGGAGTTTTGCTTCGTCGGCGAACTCGCGCTCGATGGCGCGGTGCGGCCCGTGCGCGGCGTGCTTCCCGTCGCGCTCGAAGCCCGGAGGCAGGGCAGAAAAAAAGTCGTCGTCCCCGCTGCGAACGCCCGCGAGGCGGCGATGGTCGAGGGCATCGAAGTCTATGGCGTGAACAATCTGCGCGAGTGCTTCATGTTTTTCACGGGCGAAAAATCGCTCACGCCCGTGCGCGAAAACCTATCCGAATTCTTTGCGCGTCACCAAAGTTACGACGTAGATTTTTCCGACGTGCGAGGGCAGCACCACGTCAAACGTGCCATCGAGATCGCTGCTAGTGGTGGACACGGTTTGCTGCTCATCGGCCCGCCCGGCTCCGGTAAAAGTATGATCAGCAAGCGCGTCCCCACCATCCTGCCCCCGATGACGATGGAGGAGGCCATCGAAACTACGAAAATCCACAGCATCTGCGGACTGCTGCTCGATCAATCATTTGTCGCAACGCGCCCTTTTCGTTCGCCACATCACACCGTCTCCGATGTTGGCCTGCTCGGCGGCGGCATGAACCCCAGCCCCGGCGAAATCAGCATCGCGCACCACGGCGTGCTTTTTCTCGACGAGCTGCCGGAGTTCAAACGCACCACGCTCGAAGTCCTCCGCCAGCCGCTCGAAGACGGACGCGTCACCGTCTCCCGCGCCGCCGGCACGATGACTTTTCCCGCTGAGTTCATGCTCGTCGCCGCGATGAACCCCTGTCCTTGCGGCTACCACGGCGATCCGAAACGCGCCTGCCGTTGCACGCAGGTCCAAGTCGAACGCTACCGCGAGCGCATCTCAGGCCCGCTACTCGACCGCATTGACCTCCACGTCGAAGCGCCCGCCGTCCCTTTTGAA
>JBEIQV010000044.1:0-15451 GCA_040376335.1 Verrucomicrobiia bacterium
ATCGACGGTGAGCGGGACGCTGGATGTGACGGTAGGGGGGGCATTGACGCAGAGCGGAGCGCTGGCGGTGACTGGCGTGGCGACGATTGTAGCCGGGGCGAACGATGTGACATTGGATGATGTTGGGAACGATTTTTCGACTGTAGAGATTACGAGTGGACAAAATCTGATATTGGTTGATGCCAACGATCTCGCCCTGGGTGTCATCAATAATAATATTTCCACGGTTTCTATTACCTGCGTAGGCAATCTAGACGACGCTAACGGCTCATCGCTTAACATTACTGGTGGAACAGTCACCCTTGCTGCGGGGAACTCGATTGCCGCCTCGGTAGATCCCCTCGAAATGACAGCGACCAGCATCGCAGCCACAGCGACGGCGGGGGGAATCTGGCTTACCAATTCGACATCACTTATTGTGAATACCGTCGCAGCAGGGGGCGCTGACATTGACATCACCAGCACGGGCAACATGACCGTCAACGGCCCCGTCAGCCAGACCAGCGGCGCGGATGTTACTCTTTTCGCATCCGGTGCCACTGCCGATCTAACGCTCGTAGGCTCTATCAGCACGGATCTCGCTGGTGGCGCAGACGGTGGCAACATCACTTTGAATGCAGGTGATCTAATCAGCCTCGGCGGCGGCTCCAACATCAGTGTCATCGGAGTTGCGGACGTCACGCTTAATGCAGGCTATCCTGACGGCAATCCCCTCGATCATAACGCCAGCGCAGACCTCACCCTCGCCGGCGGGCTGAATTTAAACGACGCCAACCTCGTTCTCACTGCACCGCGCAACATCATCCTCGATGGAGTTGGTGCCTACATCACGACGACCGGAGATTTCACTGTGAACGCCGATCGTGATGGTTCAGCAGCAGGCACGGGCGGCTCATTCACGCAAAACCATAGAGCCTCATACGTCCAAGCCGGTAATGTGATCATCACCGCAGCCGATGTCGCTCTCAGCGGTATCATTGATGCGGGATCTGGCAAAATTAATGTGACCTCGTCACGCAATGATTCCAATATTTATCTCAACAACACCGGCACCGGACTTAACCTCAGTCTCGCCGACCTCCTCGCCCTCCGCGCCGAAGGTGGCGAAATAACCATTGGGGACGCTGCGGGCCTGGGCACCCTGTATATCGGCGGCCTTGGCACCGTCGGCCTTGGCACCGTCGGCCTTGGTTTCAGCAACACCAACATTGTCCTCAACGGCGGGGTCATTGATTTCAATGGCGGCATCACGATAATGGACAACCAAGCACTTACGCTTAACAGCAACAACGGCATCACCAATACAGGCGGAAGCGTCGTTGATGTCAGCATCGGCGGTTCCTCTGGAACTCTCATCGTCACCGCGAACGGCGATGTTACACTCAGCACTCTCATCACCAACTTGGGCGCGACTTTGGGCACGACTACCGCCGGCGTCGGTATTTTTACCCTCAACAACAATAACAGAGATCTGACGGTTGCCGCGCCACTGACTGCTGAAGCGGTCAGCATCACTACCGGAACCGCCACGCTCACCGTTAGTGAAAGCATCGCGGTCGCAGGCGGGCCAACGGGCGACATCACCATCATCGCCGATGGACTCGCGCTGGATAACGACATATCCGGCGGTGGCATCCTGACCCTCAAGGGCAACCTCGCCACCACCACCATCGGCATCGGCGATTCCGCCACGGGCACACTGAATATCGAGATCGCAGAAATTCCACATATCTTAGATGGCTTCAACCGTATCAATATCGGCGCGACCATTCAGACTGGAGCAGTGAATATCGTCACGCCCGCAGCCACGCCTGTCACTTTTCACGATCCGGTTTATATTACGGCGTCCACAACCAGCCCAGGACACCCGCCCACGACTGGCTCCGTTGAAATTGCAGATGGTCCGCTCGTCGGCGATTCCGATGCCTCATTTAATATCATTGCAGCAAACATCATCTTCAGCGGAACTGCACCCGGAATTACGACAGATTCCCGCACGATTACCCTCAATGGAGCCATGCTGCTCAGTGGAGATACTACTTTTGACACCAGTGCCGGTGGCAACATCACTCTTACCGGCACCATTAACGGGAATCAGGCACTCGTTATCAACGCCGGCACGGCGGAAGTCTATATCGCCGGACAAAACCCGTCGCCCGACTCCGGCACTAGCGTCGGCGGCAGCGCGCGCCTTGCTTCCGTGAATGTCACCGGCGGCATCCTGCGGCTGCAGCCCAATACTTATTCGACGGGAAGCCAGACCTACACCGGCAGTGATATCCGTCTTCTCAACGGCAGATTCAGCACCAACGACGACGGCAGCGCTCCCATCCTCTTCGACGGTCCCGTCACCCTCTTCAACGTCGTCGGCATCAGCACGAACAATAGCAGCGTCACATTCAGCGGCGCGGTGACCAGCGAGCCTACAGGAAAGGGCGGACTCGTTCTTACGACTAATGATGGCACAGTCGCATTCAATTCGGACATTGGAACGGTCGGTGTCCCGCTCAAGAGCCTCAGCGTCGCATCCGCCAGCACGGTGAATTTCGGCGACGGAGCGGGCGATGAAGTTCACGTCACTGGTGCATTCAGCGTCACAACTGATGAACTCAATTTCAACGGGGGCAATGACAGCGTGCATGTTGCGGGTGCCATCTCCATTCTAGCTCGATCTGCAAACACAATTGTGTTGGTTGGCGATGCGGAAAGTGCAGATCCGGATACCCTCTCCATTTCCGAGGTCGACATCGGAGCAATCGCCGATGGGAGCCACTCCATCCTTATTTCACGTGCGCTCGGCACGGCTGATATAATCATTCAGGCAACCTCAGCATTTCACGACCTAGTTACCTTTCTCCAAAGAACTGGCGGAGTCACATATTTGAATTCTCCGCTTTCCGGCGACACCGCAAATGGCGGTTTTATCTTCCGAGGCCCGGTGACACGCCTTGGTGCGGACATTACCACGACTGGCGGCTTGATTGATATTAATAACGGTCTGGTCGTATCTGCAGTCACGTTTGATACATCCGCTGGGGGCGGAAACATCATATTGAGGGGTAGTTTCATGCCGCTGAACGGCGGAGAGAATATCCAGATCATCTCAGGCGCAGGACAAATTCAATTTACCACTGGTATCGGAAGTGCGTCCGTGATCGTGCCCGTATTTGGCGATGTCATCCTGACTGCGAGTGGCGACACCCGCATTGAAAAGGGTATCACCGCAGCCAGCGTTTTGGTCAACGGCGGCGGCGCTACTTTTATCAAGGGCCGTATATTAACGGGCGCTAGCGGGGATCAAATATATGAAGATGCCATCCGTCTTCTGGGTAACACTGAATTCGTCAGCCAAAATGATTCCGGTCTGATAAAATTTGTTAACACGGTGGACAGTTTTACCGGCAAATCGTATGGACTGACAATTACCAACCGTAATCCAAATGCGACTTCCAGCCTTGTTAAATTCGAGGCCAATGTTGGTTACATAGATCGCATTAAAACAATCAAAATTAATACAAAAGGGAGTGCCGCTTTTGATGCGATTGTTAAAGCGATAAGCGTCAATTCACGCTCTGAAGAGATCACGATTCATGATGTGGATACAACTCTAGGCCAGAGCTATGTTGTTGTAGGGACACCGGGTTTTCTGGGCACCATCAACGCTTCCAAGCTCACCATCACAACGACCAGCAGTGTTGCCAATGCGGGTGCATGGACGGTCTCAGGTCAATTAAAGATCACAGCACCGGGGGCCAGCGTCAACATCAGTGGAGCGGGCAATCATTTCGGAAATATCAGCCTTCGCGCAGACAGTGCTACCCTCGTCGAAGACGGAGACATGAATATCTTCAGCGCTACAATCTCGGGCACATTGAACCTCACCACAAATATCTTTGTTTCGGAAAACAGCGACCTTTCACAAACAAATCGAATCATCGCGCAGCGTTTGGAGACCAGCGGCGCTGGCATAGCGGGTAGCATTACGCTCAATTACGCCAGCAATCGCATAGCGCAAATCGGGGATGTGCAAGCCGGCACGGGCATTCAGATTTTGGATCGCTACGGGCGCATCGCATTGCTGGACGGCGCGGTCACGACCACCAGCGGCGACATTCTTCTGGCTGCCAATACGAATGGCACCAGAGGCAGTTTCTCCGCTGGGACAAGCGCCAGCCTTACACCCGGCGGCGGCGGGCGCTGGACAATCTACAGTTACTACGGTGCCAGCACTTCGCAGGGCTACGATCTGGTTGCGCAATTTGTGCCGGACAACGAGGCGGTCGTCCCGCATCCGGGCGCGAATCCTTCCGCAACAGGCAATACACTCCTGTATAACTTCGCCCTTCAAGCATAGGCCTCGAAAAATCTGGCCTGGTGAGAGATGAGAGGCATCGAGCGGCCGCTGCTATCGATATGACGGCTGAATCACTCGCGTTCCTTACAGCGGCCATCCTCGTCATCGCGTTTCTGTATTCGAGCGTCGGCCATGCCGGGGCTTCGGGCTACATCGCAGTGATGGGGTTGTTCGGGTTTGCGCCGGAAATCATCAAGCCGACGGCGTTGGTCCTGAACATTTTGGTGGCCTGCATCGGGTCATGGCACTTTTGGCGCGCCGGGCATTTTTCCTGGCGGTTATTCTGGCCGTTTGCGGTGCTGTCCATCCCGTGCGCTTTCCTCGGCGGCTACATCAGCCTTCCGACTCACGCCTTCAAACTGCTTATGGGTGTCGTCCTGCTTTTTTCAGCGGCTCGTTTTATAGCGCGCCCGCCTGAGGACACACTGGGGCGCGAGCCATCGTTGGGCGCGGCGATTCCAATCGGCGGGTGGATGGGATTGCTGGCGGGCCTCACTGGCACTGGCGGCGGTATTTTTTTGACGCCGCTCCTGCTTTTTATGCACTGGGCGCGCGCCAAGTCAGCCGCCGCAGCGTCCGCCCTGTTTATCCTGGTGAATTCAGTCGCAGGGCTGCTCGGCAATTTTGCCAGCACAAAAAGCCTACCGACTTTTGCTGTCATTCTGGCAATCGCCGCCGTCATCGGCGGCACCCTCGGCTCTTATTTTGGCAGTAAGCGCTTCGACCCAACGACTATGAAGCGCCTCCTCGCAGGCGTGTTGTTAATCGCCGGCGTGAAGCTCATTTTCGTCCGCTAAAATCGTGTCCATAGTGTGATGGTCTACGCCCAGCCCCGGCTAGGCTGTTGACCTCTGTGCGGGGATTGCTTACTTGTGCGCACTATGAAAGCTCGCTCTATCCTCCTCGGTGCTATTGCAGCACTCGTGGCACCTGCACTCAGTCTGGCTGCGAATATAGACCGCGCCACCATCACCGAAGTGGTCAACAACGTTCGCGTTATCGAGCCTGTGTCCAAAAAAACCGCACCCGCGTCGGTCAAACAGCTCTTTAATGCTCCGAGCGTATTGCGCACCGGGCCGGATTCCCGGGCCGAGATGATCTCGGAGGATCAGACTGTGACGCGCGTTGGGCAGAACACTGTTTTCTCGTTTCAGCAGGACTCACGGGAGATTGAGTTGCAGAAAGGAAGCATCCTTTTCCAAAGCCCGAGTGGCAAAGGCGGTGGAACGATTCGCACGCCCGCGGCGTCGGCGGCTGTGCTCGGAACGACGCTCGTGGTGACGGCGACAAAAAACGGCGGTTTCAAAGTTCTGCTGATCGAAGGCAAAGGCCGGGTGAAAAGCGCGGATGGATCAGTGAGGACGCTGCGGGCCGGGGAGATGGTTTATGCGTTGCCTGGCGGACGGCTCTCGAATGTTTTTGAATTTCGCCTCAGCCAGCAGGTGGGTGCGTCGAAATTGGTCGGTGGTTTTAAAAAACAATTGCCTTCAGCGGCGAAGATAAAAGCGGCCATCCTTCAACAGGAACAGGATATCGCGAATGGTCGCGCGTTCGACACTGGTCTGCTTGCGAGTGGAATACCTGAGATTGCTTTCAAAATGGATGTGGCTCGCGACACCATCGTTGAGAATGGAGCCAGTTCGCCGCTTCAGGACGCGGGAGCTTCCGATGCAATTATCAGCGCGTCCGCTCTCAATCCAGCGCGCCTATTCACGAAAGACGGCATCCCCGGAGCGAAACTCTACGGCCCTGCACATGACAAAAACGGGGTGATAGATTCAGCGTCAAACCCGATACAATTCATTGGCAGCAACATCCTCTTCGACACACCTACAGTGGATCTAACGCCATACGCGGGGCACGATCTTTTCCAGTTCCTCGCGCTGAATGATGTGCTTTTTAACCAGTCGGTGGACCTCGGCCATTTTGATGGGCAAATCCAGCTCCTCGCCGGAGGGACAATTCAGGCACCGTCTGGCACGAGTGTCACAGCGGATTCCGAGCGGCTCACTTTCATTGGGTTCGGTTCCAGCCTCTCGCCGGATCAGCCCCTCCCGAGCGATCGCCACAAACTCAATACCTCCGTGCCTTTGAAGCTCGATGGCTTTAGTGCCAAAAACACACTGGGAGCCGTAGACTTTGCTGCGGGGAGACTTGAACTTAACGCTGTCAATGTTTCCGCTAAAACGGATGCGACGATGTATGCCAGTGAGGATGTTCGCACTAGCGGAGATGGCACGGTTCCCTCCACTAGTCCGGATCTTGGCGCGTCACCGCTCGTCCCGAACGGCTTTAGCAAACTAGATGCGGGCAACAGGATTTTGATCGGCGCAAAAAGAGATGTTGTTCTGGATCACACTGCAACACGCGGACGTTTCACGCAGATTGTAGGCGGACGCGCGGTGATACTTTCTTCCGTTCAGCTTTTCGATCGGAGCACTCCCAATCAAAATCCAAACGGAGGAACTGCACCCCAAACGAGCAGTCAGCCCACTCTTCATATTTTCGGCGGAGATTTTGTGGGTTTGAATAAAGTGAATTTCTTCGCGAGTGACGTGCTCGTGCAGTCCCGCACCATCGCGCTGCGCGATGTGAATTTCAGCAACGGTTCCCGCGTCCTGCTGGAATCTCAGATAGGCAAACTAGCACGCAACCCGAATACAGGTGTGCCACCAGTTCCCGGCATGGTGAACTTTGTAAGCGAAGTCACCTACGGTGGTTCTCCAGCACAAAATTTTGTGATCCAAAACGGCTCTGCGCCCACACCAAATGGCGTAGGCATAGTGATTCGGCCATACCGCGGCACAGCACCAAAACCCTAAACATACTTTTCAGCCCATCACCAAATCGCATGAAGCGCATCCTACTATCTTTCCTCGCCGTCACCAGCGCCGCGTTTGCACAAAACGTCGCCGACCGCGCCATAGCCACTACACACAGCGCCGCCGCGCGCACACAAGGCGCGATGGCTGGCAGCATGCTTACCAAGGACATGGAAAATCGGCAGGCCCCCGAGCTTTTTCCCGGTGAAATGGAGGATGTAGGCCCACAATTTTTCATCGCCCGACCCCAAGGCGCGGCACCTGCGCATCGTTGGGTAGAGGCCTACGCAGACGCGCAATTTTTCTACACATCCAACTCTCTGCTCACGGAAAAAGCCAATCGCGACACCGGCGTCATGGTTCTCACCGCGCAGGCCGCGATCACTCCGCCACCGTTTTCGCTGATGGGAGGGCAGGTTTCCACGAAAGCGGGCTATCGTCATCAATGGTGGCTCTACAGCCTCGATAAGACATCGAATCAGCTCAACAATTTCGACTTCGCAGTGAGCACCGTATTTCTCTCGGCGCGTCACTCATGGGATGAAAAATGGGTCGCAAGCGCGGGGCTCGATTACAACCGCTACCTTTCGCACGAAGACGGCTGGCATGAATTTTACATAGAACTCACGCCGAGTTGGAGCATTGAGCGCAACCTCCAGATTGGTGCCGGACAGCTCACTGTCGGCTACTACGGCGCGTATCATTGGACGCAAACCGACCCTGCTCCTGTCCAGCACATCAATGACCGCCTCGACAGCACGCTCGGCCTTTTCTACTCGAAGGAATTAGTGCCCAACCTCATCGTCCAGCCTTACTATCGCATGCAGTGGTCGCACTACACAGAAAACAGCGACCGTAATGATTTCTACAATACACTTGGTCTCTCGCTGATATATAACTTCAACGACTGGGCCTCCCTCCGCACTTTCGTCAGCTACGAAAACCGCAACTCCACCGACGACACAGTCGCCGATTACAACAAGTGGGACAGCGGCGCGGGCGTGACTTTCTCCGCGAGGTTCTAAATCGAGCGCGATTTTATCGGCTGCCGCCCAAGTTCGGAATCACCTTGAGCCTCCACTCCGGCTTCGAAAACTTTGAGTCGGCGCGATATTCCAGCAATTTGCTCACGATAAAAAAGGGCAAACCGGGCAGCCCCTGCATGTTGATCCGCATGTCGAAATCCATCCGGTCATCAAGGAACCAAATTCGTCCGTTGCCAAACATCGAAAAACCGCGTCCTTCAATGGCCAAATTTTTTGTCGTAATGACTCCGTCCGAAATGGCAAACGCCATGGATGCCTTGTGTGCATTGTTGTGGCCGATGCCGGGCACGATCTTACTCAGGATGTCGCTAAACGGGCCGAGGAAAGGGATCGCGAAAACGTTACCTTCGGTCACAGTGAATTCCCCTTCCCCCCGCATCGTGCGCGCGTCATCGCCACGCCCATTGAAATTGTAGGTTCCGTTCAGCTTCCCCTTCGATTCTTCGTAGCCGAAATAGAGTTTCGTGAGACTCGTGAAATCCACATCAGTAAAGCGCAGCGTCGCCACATGCCCAGTTTTGGCCTTCAGAAGCGAAATGCCGGCATCGCCCTTCACGGTGCCGCCGAACAAAACCGCCCGCGCAGAATCAATTTTCAAGCGCCCATCTTTGAAGAGCAGCTTCCCAGTCACGTCCGTAAGATGAAGATCTTTCCCGCAAAAAGTGTAGTCCATCGCGGCGGCATCGAGATTCACATTCAGACGTGTCCGCATCCCTCCGCGCACCTGATCTACGATGCCATCAATCATTAATTGAGGCGGCTTCTTTAAAAAACGATACGGGTGCAAATCGGCTGCGAGATCAGGGTCTATCCACAGAGCGATATCCTGTGGGCGGAGTGCTGCCTTCACCTGTTTAATTTGCACAGTCTTTGCATTTAAATCGAAAGCCAGTCCGCCTCCGCCCGCTCCTTCCGCACGCTGAACAACGAAGTCATCCACATTCAATACACGTCCGGCATAGCGCAAATTTCCACGCGCACTTTTCGCTTCGACACCTCGGTAACTTGTCCTTCCGAGGACAAGCTCTCCGCTCGCAGATGAATCCAAAGGCGAGGGCCCGCGGGCGCTTAGTGTGATTTTTGGTGCATCATGAAATTTGAACATCGCGAGTCTCGCCGCCGCTTCAGGGTCACTCAGTTTGATCGCCGCCATGAACACTTCGGGATTCAGCGTGCTGGTGAACCCCAGTCTGAAATCTCCCGCGCCCTTTTCATCGTAGTCCTGCTGAATGTCCGCGCGCAGTTCCCCTCCACTGCGATGACGCACATACAATTCCCGCAGCGCCCACCGACTGCCATCAAATGCCACATCCGCGCTCAGACGATCAAAAGGCATTTTACCATAACTAAACGGGCCGATTCTCACCTGCCCGAAAACTTGAAATTGTGTGGGCGTCGTGCTCTTGGGCGGGCTCAGTTTCACTTTCGCCGTCAGGTCGAGCTGCGGCACAGATTGAAATTCAAAATCTCCGAGATCCATGATGTGCAGCGCTTTGACAAAACCGGGCAAATCCATTCCCGAACGCATTCGCAACTGAGCCGTGCGTAGCGTGGAGTCGTAGTTGCCAGAAAGCTGAAGTCTCCCGACCTTGTCTCTCGCATCGAAGCGCGACACTACGAGCGCCCCTTTCTGCCAGTTTCCGGCGACATCAAGTTTTTCCAAACGATATTCGTCGCGTCTCATTTTTTCAGCGTGCAGCTCTGCCTCCACAAGTAGCGTCTCTGGCTGGGCGAGATCGCCACTGAAGCGTATATCCAGCCTTGGTGTCTCCCCCTCGTAGTGCATCCCCCTCAATTCCTGGACCAAATGGAGAAGAGCAGGGTCGGCTTTCCTTTCATCCGCAGTCTTGCGCGATGTGAGCACTTCCGGGCTTGCGAGTTGCCCGCTTGCTTGCACTCGGATTCCAAACACGAGCGCATCCAGCCGGCTCACGAGCAACTGCCCCGGCGGCAGAAGCACGCGCGTATTCAGTTGTTCGATTTTTATGGACGGCCCGTCCGGTCGCTTTTGATCGAGGGGAAGTTCGAGGCTCGCGTCCACCAAAGTGAGTGCATCGAGAAAGTTTAGCCCGCGTGCGGCGCTCGCGTAATTGGCCTCGATTACGATCTCGTCCACCTTCGCGATCACGCGCTTGCGTTTAGGCGAATCAAAAATTTTCACGTCCTTTGCCACAAGTCCGCGAAAGGGTTCCACCGTCAGTTTTCCAAACGACATCTCGACACCATGTTTGCGCACCTCGTCCACGATGGATTCGCGCCACGGCTTCGTGAGCCCCTTTTTATACAAATACCAACTACCGCCGCCAACGGTGAGCAGCAAAAGCAGCAGGAATATTTGTAGAAAGCGCCTCACGCGGTAAGTCTCACGCGCCCACGCGCGGCTTGTCGAGCACGGCGGCTAGGCAAAAATCTCTCGCACCACTCGTGACTTCTCCACGCCAGTGAGTCGTTGATCCAGACCTTGGAAGGGGAAGATGAGTTTTTCGTGATCGAGGCCGAGTGCGTGGAGAATTGTGGCGTGAAAATCGTGGACGTGGACTTTGTTTACCACCGCTTTGTGGCCGATTTCGTCCGTCTCACCGTAGTGAAATCCACCTTTCACGCCGCCTCCGGCGAGCCAGACAGTGAATGCATGAGGATTATGATCGCGTCCCGGCTTTGCGCCCTTCTGCGAAATGGGGAGTCGTCCAAATTCGCCCGCCCATATCACCAGCGTGTCATTCAAAAGCCCGCGCTGTTCCAAATCCGCGAGCAGACCCGCGATGGGCTGATCGGCTTCCTGTGCAAAGCCGCGATGATTGCCAATGAGATCCATGTGGCAGTCCCATGATTGCTGATTCTCCATGCCGCCGCTGTAAATCTGCACGAAGCGCACGCCGCGTTCGACCATCCGCCGCGCCATGAGACACTGCGCGGCGAAAGGTGCGCATTTCTTTTGATCCAGTCCGTAGAGCGATTTGATGTGCTCCGGTTCACGCGCGACATCGAACGCTTCGGGTGCCGCCGTCTGCATTCGATACGCCAGTTCGAAGCTCTCGATGCGTGCGGTCAGTTCACTCTCGGCTGCTGAATCGGCGAGGCTGCGCCGGTTCAGTTTTGCCAGCAAATCGAGTTGCGCGCGTTGTCTCTCGTCCGTGAGCATTGAGGCGCGTTTGAGATTTTCCATCGGCTCGCCGCTCGGCCGCAACCACGTGCCTTGAAATACACTCGGCAAAAATCCCGCGCCCCAGTTGTTCGCATTTCCTTTCGGCAGTCCGCGATTCAGAGGATCGCTCATCACCACAAAACTCGGCAGGCTGTCCGCCACGCTTCCGAGGCCGTAAGTCACCCACGATCCTACGCTCGGAAAACCCATACGCGTCTGCCCGGTGTTCATCATGAACAGGGCGGGGGAGTGGTTGTTCGATTGCGTCCAGCACGAGTGGATGAACGCCATCTTGTCCACGTGCTTGCTGAGGTGTGGAAAGAGATCGCTGCCCCAAGTGCCGCTCTGCCCATGCTGCGCCCAGTTGAAAGGCGACTTCATCAACGGCCCGACCGCGTCTGGAAAGAATCCCGTCTTCGCATCAAAACCATCCAGCGATTTTCCATCGCGCGCGATCAACTCCGGCTTGTAGTCCCAAGTATCCACTTGGCTCGGCCCGCCATTCGCAAAAATCCATATCACCGACTTCGCCTTCGGTGGAAAATGCGACACATGCGGCGCGAGCGGGTTCGATGGAGAAGCCAACCCGGTGCGCTCCATCAAAGCAGCGAGCGCGAGCAGGCCAAAGCCGCCGCCCGCGCGGGCGAGCATTTGTCGGCGAGTGAGCAGGGATGAGAGCATGAAGTTACGCGAGGATTTGTTTCACCACGTTACCGTGGATGTCCGTGAGCCGGAAATCGCGGCCTTGGAATTTGAACGTCAGCCGCTCGTGATTCACTCCCATGAGATGGAGAATAGTCGCGTTGAGGTCATGCACATGCACCGGATTCTCTGTGATGTTGTAGCAGTAATCATCCGTCGCTCCGTAGGTCATTCCCGCTCTGATTCCCGCGCCTGCCAGCAAGACCGTGAAGCAACGCGGGTGATGGTCGCGCCCGTAGTTGTTTGCACTCAGCGCGCCTTGCGAATAAATCGTGCGGCCAAATTCGCCACCCCACACAATCAGCGTGTCGTCGAGCAATCCGCGCTGTTTCAAATCCGCGAGCAACGCCGCCGTCGGCTGATCTGTGTCCCTGCACTGTCCGCGAATCGCGCCCGGCAGTCCGCCGTGATGATCCCAGCCCATGTGAAATAGCTGGATGAAACGCACATCACGCTCCGCGAGACGACGCGCCAGCAGACAGTTCGACGCGTAGCTGCCCGGAATTTTGACCTCCGGCCCGTATGTCTTCAGCACGCTCTCGGGCTCCTTCGAGATATCCGTGAGGTCGGGCACGCTAGTCTGCATCCGAAACGCCATTTCATACTGCGCGATGCGCGTCTGGATTTCCGGATCGCCGAGTGTGTCGAAATGTTTTCCATTCAGCGCCGCCAGTTCATCGAGTGATCCGCGTCGCATGGCTGGATCCATGCCCGGCGGGTTCGAGAGATAAAGCACCCGGTCGCCCTTGTTGCGAAATTTCACGCCTTGATGTTTGGCAGGCAAAAATCCGGCGCTCCACAAGCGGTCATACAGCGGCTGGTCGTCCTTGCGTCCGCTGCCGAACGACGTGAGCACCACATACGCAGGCAGGTCCTTGTTTTCGCTGCCTAGTCCGTAGCCCACCCACGAGCCGATGCTGGGGCGCCCCGCGAGCTGCGAGCCGGTCTGCATGAAAGTGATCGCCGGGTCGTGGTTGATCGCCTCCGTGTTCATCGAGCGCACCATGCACCAGTCATCCGCCATCGCGCTCATATTCGGCATCAACTCGCTGAACCACGCACCGCTTTTTCCGTATTGTGCAAATTTGAACATGCTCGGAGCGACCGGGAAATTTTTCTGGCCGCTCGTCATCGTCGTCAGTCGTTGCCCTTGTCGGATGCTCGCGGGTAAATCTTGGCCGCGATGTTTTTCCATCTCGGGCTTTGGATCAAAGAGATCCATCTGCGAAGGAGCGCCGCTTTGGAAAAGGTAGATGATCCGCTTCGCCTTCGGCGGATAATTTGGAAACGCGGGAGCAGCCTGTGCTTTTCCGCCGAGCAGGGAGCCAAGCGCGGCGAGTCCGATTCCGCCTGCTGCTCGTTCGAGGAAGGTGCGGCGTGTTACAGTCATCTGTGTCGCGCGATCGAGGGAAAGAAATGAGTGGTCGTTGCAGTTCATGGATTATTCGCGGGTGATGACTTCATCGAGGTTCAGGATGACATTCGCAGCGACCGAGTAGGCGGCGAGTTCGGCGGGATCGAGCGTGGCGAGTGGCTTGGATTCGCCGAAAGCGAGGAGTTGTTTTGCGGCCTCGGCGTTTTGTCGGAATTGCACCAGCCGTTGCTCCACACCAGTGGTGAGAACTTTCAGCTCAGTCGGATCAGGCCGCCGACTCGTCGCACGACGAAAGCCCCACGCAATGCGTTCTTCGGCCGTGGCGCCGCCTTCGGCGAGCATTCGCTCGGCAAGTTTGCGGGCGGCTTCCACGTAGGTGATTTCGTTCAGCAGCGAGAGAGCTTGCAGCGGAGTGTTGGTCCGGCTGCGTTTCACCGTGCAAATTTCGCGGGTGGCGGAATCGAAGATCAGCATCGAGGGCGGTGCAGCGGTGCGTTTCCAGATCGTGTAAAGCGAGCGCCGGTAGAGCCCCTCGCCTGTGTCGGATTTGTAGCCACGCATATCGCCATAGACGCTCGTCTCGTCCCACACTGCCGGCGGCATGTAGGGCTTCACGCTCGGCCCGCCGACTTTCTCCACGAGCAGTCCGCTAACGGCGAGCGCCTGATCGCGAAGCGCCTCCCCGGTGAGACGGAAACGCGGGCCACGTGCGAGAAGGCGGTTGTCGGGATCGCGTTCGATAAGCGTCGGAGTGCTGCGTGCCGATTGCCGGTAGGTCGCGCTCATCACGATGGTTTTCTGCATCGCCTTCATGTCCCATTTCAAACGCACGAACTCCGTCGCCAGCCAGTCCAGCAACTCCGGGTGCGAAGGCCACTCCGCCTGCGAGCCGAAGTTTTCCGAGGTCTTCACAAGTCCCGTGCCGAAGAACTGCTCCCACGCGCGATTCACCCACACCCGCGCCGTGAGCGGATGCTCGCCCGAGACGAGCCACTGCGCAAAGCCGAGCCGGTTCATCGGCGCACCGGCGGGCATCGGCGGCAACGCAGCAGGCAGTCCGCGTTCCACGGGGTCGCCCTTCTTGTCGTATTCGCCGCGTCTCAAAATGACAGCCGCGCGTGGCTGTGCGATTTCCTTCATCACCATCGTCGTGGGTGCGTTTGACTTGATGCCGTCCCGCTCCTTCTTCTTCGCCGCGATGGTTTTCTCCGCCTGCTTTACCGGCGTGTCGTTGGTGTCGTTGAAAATTTTCGTCAGCTCCGCTTTCTGCGCATCCGTGCGCTTCGCAGTTTCTGCCTTGAGGGCGAGGATTGCTGACTCGGAGAGCTTGGTTGCCGCTTTTGGTTTAGTCTCCGCTGGCAGTTGAAGAGCAGCAGCTTCTTCTGCCTTCTTAATTGCGGCGAGTTGTGTCTCTTCCCATACGGCCTGCAACTTTGGCAGTTCCTTCGTAGCCTCGATTTTCCGCGATTCAGCATCGCTGATTTCCTTTTCAAGTTTGGCTAGCTGCGCGGTCTGCTCCTGCGTGGGCACATTAATGAGCGGCATTGTGTTTCCGCGATTGCGCGGTTCGAGCACGCCGCTTTCCTCGTTGGAATTGAAGAACGCGTAGAGCTGGTAAAACTCCTTCTGCGAAACGGGGTCATACTTGTGATCGTGGCAACGGGCGCAGCCGAGCGTCAGCGCCATCCACGTCTGGCCTGTCGTTTCAACGCGATCGATCACCGTCTCTACAAACCACTCTTCCACGATCCGTCCGCCCTCGCCGTTAAGCCGGTGGTTTCGATTAAAACCCGTCGCGACGATTTGATCGGTCGCGGCGTTCGGCAGCATATCGCCGGCGAGCTGCTCGATGGTGAATTGATCAAACGGCATATTGCGGTTGAACGCGCCAATCACCCAATCGCGCCAACTGAACATCTGCCGCGAAGAATCCTCCTGAAAACCGTTGCTGTCTGCGTAGCGTGCAAAATCGAGCCACTGCGCTGCCATGCGTTCTCCATAGCGCGG
>JBEIQV010000086.1:0-11544 GCA_040376335.1 Verrucomicrobiia bacterium
ATGTGACCCACCCTCTGCCAGACTACGAACGCGACAGCTCCCCTGCGGGAGCTGCTGCGCTCGGCTCGCTACGCTCGCCTTCGCTTCGCCGCTCCCGCAGGGGAGTCAGGCGCAGCAAAGGCAGAGCAATTTACAGAAAAACTTTTACACCGACGGGAACGCCAATGTTTGGGAGGTCGGCATTGATGACATCAGCAACGAGGTCAACGTAGGGCAGGTTGACCTGCAACATGTCCTCTGCCTCCGCGACGTTGTTGGACTCGTCTGTTTCGACGACCATGTTTTTTCCATCCACGCGGGTGAGCACATGGTAGTTACCGGGCACTGTGCCTTCTGGAATTTGCGCGTTGAGCGTGAAGGTGCGGCTTTCACCGGCAGAAAGGTTGATGTTCCTATCAAAGAAGCCACCGAGCGCGATGTCATCCATGCCTATCGTATTATCGAGCGACAGGAAGAACTCCACGTCAACCGCACCAATTGCAGGCGAGTTACCGATGTTTGTGACGACGGTGGTCAGAACGCCTTTCGCGCCGTTCGTGCCGGGGAGCACCTGAGCGGGTAGCGTGGATTTCGTGAACTCGGGCTGTAAATCCACCACGACTGGCAGCACCTCAATGAGGCCACCATCCGCAATGTTGTTCATTTCGTCGCCTTCCGCGACCACATTGCCGGAATCAATAGATGACAGCAGGTGATAGACGCCGGGCGCAGTGCCCTCCGGAATGGTCGTGGGCGTGAATATCGAATGACCCGTGTGGCCTTGATAGAGGTTGATGTTGCGACTGTCGTATACACCGATAAGGACATCGTTTTCGTCAAGTTTGTCGTCGAGCGACAGGTAGAAGGAGATGTCTATCTTCTTCCTGAACGCCTCATCGTTGCCGATGTTCGTGACCGTCAGGAAAACGCCTCCGCTCTGCTCTGGCAGGACCTGCGGGGGCAGTGTCACTTTCGTGACAGTGCCAATGAAGTCCACCACATCGAACAGGTAAGTGGTCGTCTCACTGCCAAGGAATTGCTCAATCGAACTGTAAGTCCATGTCTCACGGTCCGTTTCGATAGTTCCATCGAGTTCTGTGCGGCTCCAAAGATTCCGCGTCGTGTATGCAGACAGGTCAATGAAGTCGGTTCCCCCGTTGCCTTCGATAGCGCCGGTCGCGAGCAGTTCCCCGCCGAGGATCTTGTCGTCGGAGAAGAAAAACCGATCATTGCCGTTGCCACTGATCAGCCTGCTAATTTGGGAGAACTCGAAGGTTCCGACGGTGGTCACGACATGGCCTGCATTGTCATCGGTGATATACCAGTCGAGGCCGCTGGTCCACGCTGAGAGGTCGAGGATGTTGTTGCCACTGCCACCTTTCACCGGTTGCGAAGGGATGCTGCCGTCGGCGAATGCGAAGGTGTTTCCTCCATTGCCGCCGGTGACATCGCCGAATTCCTGGAAGAAGAACTGGTTGTTGATGTTTCCGGTGTGGACGCCGGTGAATGTCCAGATGCTGGAGGCATTATAGCCAGTCAGCGCGTTCGTATCGGTGAAATCCTCGTCGCCGAGCACTTTGTTGATGCGGTCGAAGCGCCCTTCAATAGCCGTCGCGGTTCCAGCATTCGGCCCGTCGAGAATCACTGTGACCTCGGCACCAAAATCCGCACCATTGTAGTCAATCGTGTCGAACGCAGCGTGCCCGCCGCCATCGAGATCGCCCGCTATCTCACCGTCTTCGGCGAAGAGGAATGCGTCGTCATTCGTGCCACCGGTCAGGTTCTCGAAACCGCTGAAGTCAAAGACGCCAGTGCCACCGATATCTCCGGCATTGGTGTCGGTGATGTGCCAGGTGCTTGCGACGTTCGCACCGATCAAGTGATCGTTAGCGTGAGTCGTCGCCTCAAAGCGCTCGAACCCAGTGAACGAGGTCAGCCCGGTGGCGGAGCCTGTCTGTAGATTCACGGTGACCGGCCCGATGTAATCGTCTTCGTCCTCGCTGTCCTCGTCGTCGTGATCGTAAATGAACTGGTCGTAGCCGCCGCCGCCATCTGCGGAGGTGCTCACAGCACCACCGGCTTTCATGAGAAGAATATCCTCACCGAGACCGCCAATGAACGTGCCGACCGTCGCGGAAATATCAATGGCGTCATCATCGTCGCCCGCGTTCAAGGTCGTAACCTGCGCAAAAACGTGAATCGTGTCTTCACCATCGTTCCCCAGAACGATCTGGACTGCGGATGAGATCGTCACCGTGTCGTTGCCGGTGCCGGCATCGAGCGTGCCCGTGCCGAGCGTATTGCCTGCTGCGATCGTGATCTCGTCATTTCCGCCGCCAGTGTTGATCGCTTGCGAGCTAACAATCGCGTCTTTCAAAACTACAGTATCGTTATCACCAGCCGTCGTGATTTGGAGACGGCTCGCACGGATCGCGCCGTCGAGTTGGACCTTCGAGCCAATGTCATCATCAGCATCGCCATTGTCGCCGTGGATATCCACGGTGCCGCCGGGTGCGCTCAAAGTTACTCCCAATTTCAGCGTAACGTCGTCACCGCAATAAAGGGTGATACCACCAGTTCCACCGGTCGCGGTAAGGTTTGCGTTGACCGTAAGATCGTCGCCCTCTCCTTCCGAATCAGTCGCGGTCAAAGTAATATTGTTGCCGCCTGTATTTGCGACCGCCTCATTGACGGTCAGCGGGCTCAGCGCGGTGATGGCGATGTTTCCGCCGGTCACCGAAATACCGTTGAGTGCGCTGGTCACACCACCGATGAGGATGCCGCCAGACAGATCCGTCAGCGCGAAGCCGCCGGTGCCGCCGAAACCTTCGAGTGCTGTGACTGTCACCTCGATTGGGTTCGCGCCGGTGCCAACGCCCGCTGTGGCGGAAAGCATCAGATTGGTTGCGACGATGTTATTCGTCGTGGTGCCATCGTTGTCCGTGATAGCGCCGCCGGTTGCCGTGAGAAAGAGATCGCCCGCCCCGACGTTCAGCGTGTTGATCGCAATGCCACCCGCCGTGTCAGCGAGGAACGCGCTGCCGCCCTCCGTGAGAAGCGTGAGAGTGCTGCCGTTGATGTCGAGCTGACTTGTCTCGCTGGTGCCGATGGTGCTGGTTTCGCCGGTGACTTTGAGATCGACGTGTGCCGCCACGATGTCGGCGACGTTGTTGCCGGGGCTGACTGAAGTGATGCTGCCTGCGAGAGCTTTGAGTAGGAAATTTCCAGATCCGACGTTCGCCAGACCAATAACAACGCCGCCTGCGGTGTCTTCAATGAAGGCATTGCTGTCCGCCGTTGTCACGTTGAGCCGTGAGGTCGCGTTGATTTCCAGTGCGTTGCCACTCGAAGTTCCGATGGTATTTCCCGCGCCAGTGGTGATCAAATTAACGATAGCACCCAGAACATCAGGAACTCCATTGCCGACGAGCGGTCCGATAATCTTTCCGCCGGCGTTAATGGTCGCGTCGCTCACACCGCCAGCGGCATTCACTGCGCCTTCGAGAAGAGTGACCTGACCGCCGGTTGTAAGGCTGATCGCCCCGTTTGAAGTGCTCAGTTTGTTGACTAGGACCGCGTCAAACTCATTAACCGTGAGATCGCCAGTGCCGGTCACCTGCAAGTCCACGCTGTTAGCGGTGGTCGTAATGCTGATGCCGCTGGAGGCGATGCCCACGAGCGCATCGGCAGTGATCCGTCCGCCGCCGAGCATCGTGATCGTGCCGCCCGCTGTGCTGGCATCAAGCGTCACATCCCCATCCACCGCTCCCGCGTTGATGGCTCCGGCCTGAATGCCACCACCGTTGGTTGCCTTCAAAGAAATATCATTTGTGTCCGCATCGGTGATCGAGATGACGCTCGTGGCTACAATCGTTCATCCTGCCTCGACCGAGATCGCGCCGTCCGCAGTCTGCACACTTGTCAGCGTGATACCATCGGCCTCGCGAATCTCGACGGAGCCTGCGTCCGTTACGTTGGCCGAAAGATTGGAAACATTCGTATCCAAATTGATCCCCGATTTCGCTGTCGCGTTCAACGTCAACGCTGTGACTTCCGCAGAGTCTGCGTGATCATCAATAATCGCGCCGTTCTGGCTGAGCAACGTGACGACCTGGCCGGGTGCGGAGATCGTCTTTTCAAATGTCAGCGATCCCGAACTCGTAATCCCGACGGCCCCTGCTGCTGTTACGCCGTCGTTTTCGTTGACTGAACCGATTTTGAGCGGGCCGGTGTTGCTGATTCCGACCGTTCCGTTCACTGCATGGACTGCGAGCGTCTTAATCGTGGTAAGAATCGGAGCGGCGATCGTTCCGACGTTGTTCAGGGCCAGACCGAGGAACTCGGGAGCATCAATGGAGCCGCCGTCTTCGATGATGGAAAGCCCGGCATCGAGGAGCACCTGACTCGGGGCCACAGTGGTGCCTCTCACGTAAATGTTCCCATCTCCCTTTACTGAGACCACGCCACCCGTGCCAGTCGCAGATATGCTGCCGAGTTTGACGTCGCCAGTGACTGAAAGGAAAACACTGCCATCGGTCGCGGTGGCATTGATCTGCTCAGCCTCGATCTGGAGTCCGCTAGACGCCGTGCCGATCACGTTCGCTTGGTCTTCCGCGTAGATCGCCTGGTCACGCACAACCAGAGCATGATCCCGTGCGATTGCAGCGGCATCCGCAGCTTTCTGTGCAATCGAAGTCGCCTCGTCGAAGGCTCTCCAAGTGGCGAGGGAATCTTCGTATGTCGCGCTCAACGCCGTCAATTCGGCGCTCGCTTGAGTGAACAAGTAGGCGGCTTCCGCTGCTTCGACGGCCTTTTTATCCGCATCCAACCCAGCAAAGAATGCTGCGGTGGTGGCGACATCGGCCCCGACCGAAAGAGCGGTGGCGACTACTGAAGCTCCACCATCGCCCGAGAGCGGAATAGCCTGAGCAACCGCTGCGACAACCTGCGCAACGTCTGCGGCAATAGTGAGACCAACAGCGACTCCGTTCAAAGTTGTGACGAGGGTGGCTGCGGAATCCGCAGCAGAAGCCGCTTGGTTGCTTAATTGCTCGGCCTCGCTCTTGGCGGAACTGGCCTGACCCTTGCCATCGAGGGCGTTCTGCTGCTGAATGTCCATAATCGCCGCCGCAGTGAAAAACGATTGGGCACTGGTCAATTTGGCGGCTGCTTCCGAACGGATCGCAGAGTAGTCGGCAATGCGGATCGTTGTTTCCAACTCGGCCTGACGCGCGGTCTGCCCGACGCCGGAAAGTGTCACGATCTTAGCTCGGATGTTCGTCGCTGTGCCGTTCCCATCAATGATGACGCCGGTCTGTGAAATGACTGACACATCGCCCGTTCCGCCGGTGTTCAAGAACCCGATCGTGATGTGGTGGTTTGCCAAGACGGTGATGGCACCTCCCGTGGTGGTCAGATTTCCGACGACTGCGACGGCCCTGGTGTCCGGGTAAAGCGGTGTCAAGCTGGGTGCAGCACTGATCGTGAGTGATCCGGTTCCGGACGCCGCGATCGTGTCGTTCGGATCGAGGAAGATGACGTTTCCATTCAGCGCTTCGAGTTTGAGTGAACCATTGAGATCGAGCGAAGCGATGTCGTCGGACATGTCGAGCACGGTGATTGATTCTGCCTGAATCGTGAGCATGGAAGGCCCTTTGCCTTCGAGAGTGGCGTCCGTAATCGAGATCGGACCGATGTTGGAAATCGTCACACCGCCGGAGCCGCCGCTCGCCGAACCGAGGCGATTGACGCTGTTCTGCAAGGTGTCAATGCCGGTCGTCGCCGAGATATCGAGCAGGTCGGCGGTGATATTCAGTAAGGGCCCGTTGCCGTCATTGATGCGCCCAATCGTCGAAAGTTTGACCTGATCGCCCTCGGCCTTCACCACGCTCAAAAGCATGTCTCCACCGGTGCTCAGGTTGATATGGCTGTCCTGCCCGAGAGCTAACACGCTCACCACCGTCAAAGCGTTCAGTTCATTGATGTAAACACCGCCGCTATTCCCGACCGCCGTGAGTGTGCCGATGTCCGTGTCAATCGGATCGGCAAAAGTGCCGATTTGATTCGCCGTAAGATTTGCGGTTCCTCCGCTGATATTCAGCGCAGCAGCGTTGCCGTCGCGGAGCGTTCCATGTGCCGAGGTGATTTTTACTGTGTTCGCACCACCCGCCGCGACCACTCCGATCGTGATGTCCACGTCTGAAGACATTTCCACATCACCCGTCGCACGCACTTCGGTCGCATTCACAGCGTTCTTGAAACGCAGGAAGTTTCCGCCCGCATCCGCCTTGGCCAGAGTCAGCGTCGCCACGTCGAGCACCAACGGTTCAGCCGAAGTCCCGATCGCTGCGCCAGCCTGCAATGTTACGCTTGCACCGGACACATTCAAGACGCTGCCGATACGCCGGATATTTCCAAACCCACCCGCAGTGAGAGTCACAACATCGGGCGCGGTCACCTTGGCCACAATCAGATCGCCGACCGTGGTTACCTCGACATCGTTGCCGGCCCCTTTCGCGGTCGCGGTGAGCGAATTGATTGCTCCCGAGTCCGCGATGAAGATGCCGCCGGCATTGGCGGTCGCGGTGAGGCTGACGAGATTGGTATTAATCTTGTTCGCCGAGCTGCCGATCGAGGTGCCCGCTTTCAAGGTCACCGCGCCGCCGGTCAAAGCCGGGGAAGCGGAATCGTCGATCAAAGTCTTGGCGGTGATGCTGACCACACCTGTTCCGGCATCAACGCCATTGAGCACGACCTTGCCGCCAGTGTTGGAGAAGCTGAAATCCATCCCGGGCGAAGTGAGGGAGAGCCTGTCCAGAACACCCGGCTGCACAAAGGCAACTGTCCCGCCCGTAAACGAAATATCCAATGCACCGTTCTTGGTCTCAATCGCCAGCGCGGTGAGTGCAGCGGCATTGGTCACGTAGGTTCCCGCACCGCTGTTTGTCACCTTGGTGCTCAAAGTGCCGACGTTGACTTCGAGTTTGTCGCCTGCCGTGCCGAGACCGGCTGGAGATTCGAGGACGGCTGTTGCTCCCACGATATTGGGCGCGCCGCCGTTCCCGTCGGTGATTGCATCGAAACTCGCCTTCACCGTCACATCGCCCCCCGTGGTGGTGATCGTTCCAAGCACGAGCGTGCGCATCGCGTTGTTCAAAATCACATCGCTGCCGGCCCCGCCTGCGGTAATCGTCACATCGGCACCATCGGCCTCGGAAATAAATACGCCACCGTTGCTGGTCGTCGCGAGCAAGGTCATCACTGTCGTATCAATCAAGTCCGTGTCCTGGCCGATCGCTCCGACCGCACTGATCGTCAGGCCACGTGCGAGGATGTTTTGCGCTTCCATGTTGCCGTCGAGAATCATCCCTGCCGTGGTGATCGTCAGCGTGAACTGATCCGCCGCTTTCACTTCTCCAAGAACGATATCGCCGTGCGCGACGATCTTCACATCGCTCGTCCCGGCGGAGGCGCTGCCACCTTGGGGGAAGATGACCACGGTCCCGTTCTCACCAGTTGACGGGGTTGTTCCACCGTCTTGAGCGATCACTTTGTTGATCAAGAGACCGTCCACTTCGTCAATGAAAACGCCGCCGTCCGAGGCTGTGGCCGTGAGCGCCCCGATGTTCGTGCGAATCGGCGCGGCGAGCGTGCCGATCGAGCCATAGTGCGGGAGTAGGATATTGACGAACGGGATGAGGTCCGGCCCTAGATAAAGTTCAGAGGTCAGATTGACCTGAGCCGCCGTGATGTTTGGAGTGGCACCAGCCGCCGCGAGGATCGGCGCGCCTTTTGCCGTGAGGATCACGATGCCGGATCCTGCGTTGAACGTGCCAATCGTCACCGGAGAACCAACGCTGGGGAAAGAGCCGCCGCCATTCGAGTGATCGGCATCCGTGAGCACAAAGGAGCCGGTGAAATTGCTGGCCGGTGCCCCTCCGGGAAGAACTACGTTGGCGTTGATGTTGCCGCTGACGGCGATTTCGAGAGCGCCGTTCCCCGTATCGAGTCCCTCGCCGAAAGTCGCATTCACACCCGTCGCGATCAGGTTCAACGTCCCTGCCGTCAGGTCATCGTCGCTCGTCATACTCCCGAGGGCGGGCACCGCGTCGCCGGCTGTTTCCTTCAAAAAGCCCGCTGTGCTGATATTGAGCGTCCCGCTGGTCGTCACCTTGTCTATGGTGATCCCGCCCGCCGCGCCGACATCGCCCGGCTCGACGGTTAAATTGATCGTCCCGTTTCCTGCGCCAAGCGTAATGCCGGAGAGAGTCGTGATCGATCCAGCGCCCGCATCGCGGTCCGCGTCAACGCCTGCATCGTCGTTGGCGATGATGGTCAGCGTCCTGTTCGTGAGACTGATGTTCGCATTCACGAGCACGGAGCGCCCGGCTTGCAGCGTCAAATCCTGCGCCATGGAAAGCGCCGCGTTCACAGTGATGTCGTTATTCGCCTGAATCGTAACCGCCGACGCCGCGCCGGTGATTGTCGCTGCGGCGATGGTCACATCCGCGCTCGGTGTGTCGCTGAATTGATCCACAGCCACCAACGTCCCGGCCCCTGCGGCGGCGATGATCACATTTTTCGGATCGAGTAAAAGCATCCCAGTCCTGCCGGACACCGCCGTCGTATCCACGTAGCCCGTGAGCGAAAACCCGCCCGAGGAACTCACCTCCACAAATCCGCCGTTGCCGCCTGCTGCACCGCCACGCGCCAGCAAGGTGCCGTTCATCGTCGTGTTCGTATCCGACCAGAGAATGATGGAGCCGCCATTCGCACCGCCGCTGGCATCAATCGTCGCCGACGAGGAAACGAGCGTCTGCGTGGTGGAATGAATATCAACCGATCCACCGGCAGTCGTATCAGAACCGAGCGCGAGGATCGTTCCGAAATTGCCCACGTATTTTCCCGATAGCGAAAGCCCACCCGCCGCACCACCGCGTGCATTCGCGGAAACATCAACCAAGCCATCGTTGCGGACAATTCCTCCGCCGCCATTGAAAGAGTCTGCCACGAGAGTAACCTGCGCGCCCTTCGCTACGAGCGACTGCTGAACCGTGATGTCCGCGCCTGTGATCGCCACGTCGTTTTGGAAATCCGCCGAATCAATCACGATCCCTCCGGCAAAGCCCGCTGCGCCGATCGTCACCTTGCCGCCCGCGTGAAACGCAGCCAGATCGGAATCCGTCAGACCCAGCGACCCGAGCGTGTCAGCGGTGAATCCCACGCGGACATCCAGACCCGCTGTATGCGACTTGAGAGCAAGGTTTCCGGCGATTCCCGCAGAGCCAGCGCCGCCGAGAAAATCAATCTCGTCCGAAGACAGCGTCACCGCGCCGCCTGCCGTAAAAAGATTGTCGAACACAATGCTCGTCCCCGCATCAATGATCACATTCCCCGACACTTCGACGTTCCCTTTGAACGTCACACTGGAGAAGTTCGAGAGCACCAGATCGCCCGCGACGAAAAGACCGTCCTCAAACACCAGCGCCCCGCCGCCATCGAGCACGAGCCCGTGTTCCGCCACGAAATAGCTGCTGAAAATGTGATCGTCCGCGTGAATTTCCGAAACGTGCGCGCTGTTTGAATCCAACAACGAACCGAGGATAACACCCACATCCGCCGACATCAGAACTCGCACCTCAAGTGACTCAACGTGTTAGCCGCGAACTGAACGATTGGAGGATTTAAGAGAATGTTTTTTGCGCATCGGGAGGCTATGAGGAATCGCGCGGCCTTAAACAAGGCGGAACTGGAGAAACATTCACCATGCATTTTTATACACTGGCGATGCGATCCTCATCCCGCCCGGCGAATGGCACACCATCACTGCCAACGACACCCTGCGCTTCCGCTGCTACTGCGCCCGCCTTGCGCGCACGAAGACTCCTACTTCGCGTGAGCTAAATTGCCCCCCGGCATTTTCAACAGCCGCGCAAATTCGACGCCATATTCTTCAAACCTTTTGCATAAACCCGCGCCTCTCGCATAGCGTGCGCCCGTGGCCGGTGTGGTGAAATGGCAGACACAAAGGACTTAAAATCCTTTGGAGGGCAACCTCCGTGCGGGTTCGAGTCCCGCCACCGGCACCATTGTTTTCCCGCAAAACTTACAGGATGTGAACGAAGAGCTCTGGTTGTCCGGAGACTTGTTTTGGTGGTTCGGGGAAGACCCAGTTGTGCTCCTTGTCTTTTTGCACCGTGTCGTGGTGGATGATCTTTTTGATGCCGCCCGTCGGTGCCCACAGCCCGCCGAGGCCATCCCAGTTGTGCACGCTCATCGTGCCGATCTTCGCGGATACGAAGCTGTCGCTGAAAAAGCGCGGGATGAGCTGACCTTTGGGCACCTTGAGTCCACTGACTGTGAAGCTTTTAATCGTTGCGGTGGGTGGTCCGGAGGCATCGCCTGCGTGCCGGCTGCTTTGCAATTCGTTCAAAGCGATGCCCGCTCCAAAATCACTATGCTCACTCGCACCAAGCGTGAGCTTCGTGATGTCACCAGCACTGCGCACGAGGCTGTCTCTCGCTCTGCCTTTCACCGTGATGGCGGCCACTTTTGCCTGAAGATCCAGCGTAGCTGAATCAAGATCATGCGCCACGGTGATCACGCCTGTGGCTCCCGCTACTGACCAGTAGGCTCCTATCAGAGAACCGCCGATGCTTGCGCTGCCCAGCGTCTGCTTTGCGAGTGGATTGGTCAGTTCCAAATCCGCGCTCGCATCACCGAGGACGCTCACTTTTCCCAAGGAAGCTGCACTCAGCGCTCCGCTCCACGTTCCAGCTTTCAGCAGACTCAGTGCGCCGACGAGAGTGAGGTTTGCATCGAGCGCTCGAGTGACTTGTATGGTTGTCGCTTTCGGTGTCGTAAGTTCACCATTCGTCCATTCCACGGACTTGAGTAATTTCAACGGACTGCCAAAGGCGAGATTCGCGCCAGCGTCGAGATTGTGTGCGGTGAGACTCACACCTTTGATCGCCTGTGCGCCGCCCAGCGTGATATCAGCACCGTTCTTCACATCGTGCAGAGTGCTCGATACGATCGTGTTTCCCGGCAAACTCACACCTGCACCGACGATGTCGAGCTTCGCCGCACTCAACTTCGCGAGTGAGCCAGCACCCGTGAGCGAGCCGAACGTGCTGAATCCATCGCCAAGATGCAGCTTCTTATTCGCAGTAAGCGTGAGGGAGTTGGTAAGACCCGTGCCGTCGAGTTCGATCGCGTAGAGATCGCCAGCAGTCGTGTTCAAATACTGGCCGTTCCCATCGGGCGCGATGCTGCGGTAGAGATGCACGCGACCCGTCTTGCCCGTGAGTATGGCAGTCACCGCATCACCATTCGCATCGGTGTAGGTCGCCTTGCTGCTCTTTAAAGCGGGATCAAGAACGAGGTGCTGACCTTGCACCGCGAGCGTCAAGGTTTTCGTGTCCGTGCCGCCATGCCCATCATCCACGCTGACCGTCACGCTCGGCGCGCCAAGGTCGTGCGTGCCCGGTTTGCCGCCAAGCACGCCGCTCGCAGGATCAATCGTCAACCACGTAGGACCACTCACGATGTTGTAAGTCACCGCAC
>JBEIQV010000335.1:0-3307 GCA_040376335.1 Verrucomicrobiia bacterium
CGCGGCGACGATGTGCTGCACGGCGGAGTCGGGGTGGATATTCTCTATGGGGACCAAGGCACGGCGCTCATCGTGCAGGCTGACATTTCGGGCTTCGTCGGCAGTGGTAATGACATCCTCGATGGCGGCCTCGGTGCCGACACAATGCACGGACAAAAGGGCGATGATCTCTATCTTGTGGACGATGCAAACGACGCCGCGATTGAGCTTCCCAGAGAAGGCATAGACTCCATCCGCACGACGCTGAGCAGTTTCACGCTACCCGCCAACGTGGAAAATCTCACCTACGTCGCAAAGCTCGATACATCAAGGAATCCAACGCCCGGCGCGGTGAATACGAGTTTGATTGGTAACTCGCTGCCAAATCACATCGTCGGAGGAAAAGGGAGCGACTTCATTGATGGCGCTGGTGGGAATGATCTGCTCGCAGGCGGTCTTGGAAATGATGCCTACACGGTAGATTCCATCAACGACCGCATCGTCGAACTTCCCAATGCTGGAAAGGACATCGTTTACTCCAATACCTCTGATTTCACTCTGCCGGTTAACGTCGAAAATTTACTCCTGATTAACTCGGCGCAATTCGGCACAGGTAACGCGCTGGATAACGAAATTTTAGGAAACGGACTGCAAAACGGACTCTTCGGCGGTGCTGGGAAAGACAAGCTCATGGGCCTCGGTGACAGCGATTTTCTCGATGGCGGCGAAGGTAACGACTACCTCGACGGCGGCAGCGGTGCCGACGAAATGGTAGGCGGAAAAGGGGACGACACGTTCCTCGTGGACGATCTCGGCGACACTACGGACGAAGGCGAAAGCGGGGGCTTCGATACAGTCATCGTGGCAATCTCGAATTACAACCTTGGCCCCGCGCAGGAGATCGAAAAGCTCGTTCTGCTCGATGTGTCGTCCGTTTTGAACGGGCTTGGCAACTCCATCGCAAACATCATCGCCGGCAATTCGTTCAACAACTTCCTCTCAGGCGGCGGCGGCGGCGATACTCTCGACGGCGGTGTCGGGCACGATGAGCTCTCAGGCACCGATTCCAATATGCGCGGATTAGGCGAAAAGGATGTGCTCATCGGCGGCCCCGGTGACGACTTTTTCTACCTCGCGGATACGTCGGGTGCTTTCTACGACGACGGCGTCGCGTCCACGCGCGGTAACGGCGACTTTGCACTCATCAAGGACTTCAAGCCCGCAGATGGAGATCGCCTCGTCTTCTTTGGAGAGGGTGTGGACTACCTCTTCAAGCCCACCAGCGTCACCGCCAATCTCGGCGACGGAATGAAAACGTATGTCGGCCTCGGTGTCTTCATTGATCAAAACCACGACGACATCCTCAACTCCACAGGCCCTGCGCTCGATGAGTTCATCGCGCTCACACAAAACTTCCTCGGAGGCGGACTTGATGTCGCCGACTACGCAGTATTCCTGCAGGTGTAGCGGATTTTCCTCCGCAAAGATCCTGTCTCACTGTTAGCTCCTGTCGTGAAAACTCTTCTCTTCGCCCTTATCGCCATCTGCGCGTCATCGTTTGCTGATGTTACATTCACCGAGCAACCGGGGCGCGTCCGTGTGGAAATTGGAGGACAACTTTTCACGGAGTATCACTATGACGATGCGCCGCGTGTTTATTATTGGCCGTTGATGGGGCCAGGCGGTGTGAAGATGACGCGGAGCTATCCGATGGAAAATGCGGAGAATGAAGAGCGCGACCATTTGCATCACCGCTCGCTTTGGTTTTCGCACGGGAGCGTCAATGGAATGGATTTCTGGACTGAGGATCCGGAGCGTAAGCGCACGGGAAAAAATGCACCGGGGACCATCAAGCACGTCAAAATTTTGGCAAAGGAGAACGGCGCGAAATTCGGAGTGCTGCAAACGGAGCAAAAGTGGATGGCACCGGACGGAACGGTGCCGCTGCGCTCCGTGCAAACCTTACGCGTTTACAATGGCCCAAGCACGGAGCGTATGTTCGATTTTGAAATCGCGCTCACGGCACGGGATAGAGACTTAGTGTTCGGCGACACCAAGGAGGGCACTTTTGCCATGCGCATCGCGGAGAGTATGCGACTGGTTCAGCCGAAGGGAAAGGCAGAGGGCAGGGGGAGCATCGTAAACAGCGAGGGGGCGAAGGACGCAAAAGCGTGGGGACAGAGCGCAAACTGGGTGGCGATGAGCGGGCCGATTGGAGAAAAGAGTTACACGATCACGTTTCTCTCTCATCCGTCGAACCTCCGCGCCCCGCAGCGCTGGCACGCTCGCGACTACGGCCTCTTTGCGGTGAATCCATTTTGCGAGCACGACATGAACAAGTCGCAGCCCAAGGGCACCGGCAACTACACGCTCAAGGCCGGCGAAACGCTCACGTTAAAATACCGCATCGCCATCACCGAAGGGGATGCGACTGTCGCGAAATGCGCCGAGCGTTTTGCGGAATACTCCAAAGAACGCTGACTTCCGTCTTAGGTATAGCGGCACGAAACCCTGTAGTGCGGGGCCGCGGTTTTCTTGAGTCAGTGGGGAATGTCGCTGTGACGGCCAAGGTCGCGGACTCCATAAAAAGTATGCAGCGGTGCGGGTCCGTATCTCATTCTTCATCCATACAGACCACTGTCTTTTTGGAAAATGGAGTCAAACTTGTTGTATATGGTGGAGCGTCAATGCCTGTTGGAGATGAGCTTAATCGGCAGGATACTCCATCAAGCCACCGCTTGCGTAGAGCGATGGTATGCCACTAGACATCTCGGCCATGACGATGCGCTTTTTCATCGGGTGCCCGCTCGCGGATGCGGGGGGCGTCCGCTAGCTTATGGAGACTGCGCGTCCGACTTTTGCCGAGGCGTTTCGCTTTTGGGTGAAGCTGGGCTGCATCAGCTTCGGCGGGCCGGCGGGGCAGATCGCGATCATGCACGCGGAGTTGGTGGAAAAGCGGCGGTGGGTGGGGGAGGAGCGGTTTCTCCACGCACTGAATTATTGCATGTTGCTGCCGGGGCCGGAGGCGCAGCAGCTCGCGATTTATCTCGGCTGGCTGTTGCACAGGACGTGGGGCGGCATCGTGGCGGGCGCGTTCTTTGTGCTGCCGTCGGCGGTGTTGCTGTGGGCGCTGAGCTGGCTCTACGTGAGCTTTGGCGCGCAGTCGTGGATGGTCGGGGTGTTCAGCGGATTGAAGCCGGCGGTGCTGGCCATCGTGGCGGTGGCTGCGCTGCGCATCGGCGGAAAGGTGCTGAAGAATGCGGCGATGTGGGCGCTGGCGGTGTCGGCGTTTGCGGCGATCTATTTTCTGAATGCGCCGTTCCCGTTC
>JBEIQV010000271.1:0-4460 GCA_040376335.1 Verrucomicrobiia bacterium
CGCTTGCAATCACGTAAAGCACACCCGCCCCGGCGGCCGCACCGAGCACTTGAGCGATGATGTAGCCCGGCAGTTCGGCAGCCTTGAAGCGACCGCCGACGCAAAGGCCGAGCGAGACTGCGGGGTTGAGATGGCAGCCGGAGATGTGACCGATGGCGTAGGCCATCGTGAGCACCGTAAGCCCAAATGCCAGAGCCACACCAACGAGGCCGATACCGAGATTAAGCGGCGTGACACCCTCGGTCGTGATGAACTTGGCGGCTAGAACGGCACTTCCGCAGCCCCCGAAGGTGAGCCAGAAGGTTCCGAAGAATTCAGCGAAGAGTTTGTTTTTCATAGATTGGATTAGTTGCCTTTCGGTTGGATTTTTTATCCGGTGATTTCGACGGTGCCTAGTAATTTCAGCTCCACATTCACCTCACCGATCTTCCCGCCGAACTTGAACGCGCTACGCTTAGTGAACGGAGTTCTGGAAGCGCGGCTTCGCGCCGCTGGAAGATGGGGCAAGCGAGAACGGCAGCGCGCGTCACTTCGCCGCGCATTTTGGGCAGGTGCCGAAGACTTCGAGCGTGTGCGAGACGTTTTGGTAGCCCATCTGGCGTGCGAGACGTTCGAGGCTGTCGGCTACGCAGAGGTCGAGCGTGTGCACGCTGCGGCAGGTGCGGCAGATGATGTGATGGTGATGATGCTCGCCGTGGTCGAATTCGTAGCGATAGGTGCCGTCGCCGAAGTCGCACCGGCGCAGCACGCCGATTTCCTCCATCGCCTGTAGCGATCGATAGACCGTGACGACATCGCATTCCTTTGCGCGCAATTTTCCATGAAGTTCCTCAGCGCTGAATGGCCCGTGCTCCTGCACGAGAATCGCGAGCATCGCCTTGCGCGGCTCGGTCACGCGCAGGTCGTGGGCGCGAAGTTTTTCAATCGCCTTGGCGAGCGCGGCGTCGGGTGTGTCGTGTGCGTGGTCGTGGGGCATGGTGAAAATGTCGGGTGACGAATGACGGAATGAGGCGACGATGTCGAACTGTGAATGCCGGATTTGCTTCGAGATTCCCGCTCGCTAAGCGAGCCCACTTTGAATACCCGTCGCGCCATGAGTGACTTCAATTTAAACGTCGAAACCGCCGTCAAAGACCGCTACGCCGCCGGCGCGCAATGCTGTGAACCCGCGCTCTGCTGCCCGGTGCAATACGATCCGCGCTGGCTCAAAATCATTCCGCAGGAAGTCATCGAGCGCGACTACGGCTGCGGCGACCCGAGTGCCTACGTCCGCGAGGGCGAGACCGTCCTCGACCTCGGCAGCGGCACGGGGAAAATTTGCTTCATCGCCGCGCAGGTGGTCGGCGCGAGGGGGCGCGTTATCGGCGTGGATATGACCGACGACATGCTCGAAGTCGCCCGCCGCAACGCGCCCATCATCGCGGAGCGCGTCGGCTATTCCAACGTCGAGTTTCGCAAAGGCCGCATTCAGGATCTCGCGCTCGATTTGGAAAAACTCGACGCCGAACTGAAGGCGCGCCCAATCAACAGCGCCGACGCATTTCTCAAAGCCAACGAACTCGCCGACGAACTCCGCGTGAAGCATCCGCTCGTCGCCACCGACAGCGTGGACGTGGTCGTTTCCAACTGCGTGCTGAACCTCGTGGACCCTTCGCTGAAGCCGCAGCTTTTCCACGAAATCTTCCGCGTGCTGCGCAATGGCGGGCGCGCTGTGATCAGCGACATCGTGTGCGATGAAGAAGTGCCGCTCGCTTTGCAAAACGACCCGACGCTGTGGAGCGGCTGCATCAGCGGCGCGCTCACCGAATACGGATTTCTTAAGGCGTTTGAAGATGCGGGCTTCTACGGCATCCGCCTCCTCAAACGTGACGAGCAGCCGTGGCAGACCGTCGAGGGCATCGAGTTTCGCTCCGTCACCGTTGAGGCGTTCAAGGGAAAGCAGAGCGAATGTTTCGAGCGCAAACAGGCGGTCATTTACAAAGGGCCGTTCAAAAAAGTTCTCGATGACGACGGCCACGCGATGGAGCGCGGCCAGCGCTACGCCGTGTGCGACAAAACTTTCAACCTCTACCGCAAGGAACCCTACGCCTCGCAATTCGAGTTCATCGAGCCGCTGACGCCGATCCCGCTCGAAGAAGCCGCCCCGTTCGCCTGCGACGGAATGCAACTCCGCCACCCCAAGGAAAGCAAAGGCCATGACTACACCGCCCCCACTGCCGCCAGCCAGTGCTGCGACGGCGGGAGTTGCTGCTGAGTAACGATGGTATTTTGCGGGTGGCTTTCGCCTCCTTGGAAATCGTGTGTTTTCTCCAAAGACAAATGTCTTCGGAGGGACTACTCTGGCGGGCATTCGCAACTACTCCGCCCAATGAAAACGCTATCTCTGCTATTCGCCTGCCAGGTTTTTCTCGCGGCAACGCCTTGTATTTTTGCGGCGCAGACGGGCGAACGCTTGCGCGAGAGCGAGGTGAAGCAGGAGCAGATTCAGAGTGATGCGAAGGCGCTTGTTTCGGCGCTGGATGAGATGGCGGCGGAGTATGAACGGAATAATCTCGGGGGCGAGGAAGTGGCGACGGTGAAGCGGCTGCGCGGGTCGCTGGATAAATTGAGCGTGGCGGAGATGAAGCAGGTGGTGGATTTGCTCCAGCAGGCGCGGGCGGTGAAGGACCCGGGCGCGGCGGCGAAGACGGTGGCGGATGCTTTTTCAGCGCAGAAACAAATCGTGGTTTCGATCAAGCGCATCCTTTCCGATCATGCGCGCGAGCAGCAGGCGCAGGAAATTGCGCGGACGCTGAATGATTTGGGAGATCGTCAGTCGCGCAATTTGCAAAACGGGATCGAGCTGGGACGGATGGCGGGCGCGACGAAGCCGGAGAATTTCGAGGCGATGATGCAGGCGCAGCTCGAAGCGCAGCGTGGCGAGCAGACGGCGATTGCGGACGAGGTGAAGATGGCGCGCGAGCGGATTGAGAAGTTTGCGGCGGACCCTGAGAATGTGAGCGTGGCGGAGAAGTTTAAAGCAGGTGCTCAGCAGCTCCAGCGTGTGGAGCCGGTGGCGAACAGCGCGACGGATGCGCTGAAGGCAGGGCAGGTTTTCAAAGCGGTGACGGACGAAAAGACAAGCCGTGACGAGCTGCGCAACGTGGCGCGGCAGATCGCGCCGCGCGAACGCGGCGTCGAGGCGCTGCGCAAGGCGGAGCGCGAGGTCGCGCAGATGATCCGCGATCAGGATTTGCTCGTCGCGAACACAGGCAAGCAGAAGGCGACGCAGGATTTCGACAAGTGGCTCGCCGAAAAAATCGCTGAGAAGGATCCGAATAAAACGCTGGAAGGGAAATTCCGCAAACTCACGCCGGAGCAGATGCGTGCGAGCAAGCCGCTGCGCGAGAAATTTGAAAACGAGAACCGGGAGAAGGGCGCACAGCTCGCGAAGCTCGAAGACCAGCAGGGCGAACTCGCAGTAAAAACCAACGCGCTTGGCCAGGATCTCGCCGATACGAAACTGGCATCCGACGCACTGCGCGACGCGAACGCGAAGATGCAAGAGGCGCGCAGTGCGATGCAGGATGCGAACGCTTCGCAGGCGCAGTCGCAGCAGTTGGCGGCGGCGGAGAAATTACGCGCGGCCCATGCGGAATTGCACAAGCGCGCTGACGAAGCCGAGGTGCTCGCGGGCAACAGCGGCGACAAGATCAAAGACCTCGACCGCCTGCAACAAGTCGCCAAGGAAATGGCGAAGCAGGAAAACGAAATCGCAAGGGCAGCCGCGCCCGACAAGGCGATGCAGGCCGACATTTCCAAGCGCGCCGCGCAGATGGCTGAGCGCGCGGCGCAACTCGCACCGAAGGCGGAGAAATCAATGCAGGCCGCAGCCGCCGATGCGAAGCAGGGCGATCAGGCGCTGCAAGCAAACAACGCACAGCAGGGAAAGCAGGAGGCGGCGGAGGCGGCGAAGAATTTTGAGGAAGCCGTGAAGCAAATTGGAGAGGAACTCGCGCAGGCACAGGCGGCGCAGCAGCAGATTCAGCAGGCGGAGAAATCGCTCGCGGACTTGGCAAAGATCATCGCGAGTGAGCAGGCGATTGGATTGGCGACCATCAAGGCCACCGCGACGAAAAAGCCGGATGACCTCACAGCACTCGCACCGCAGCAGGCGCAGACGAAACAGCAAACAGAGGCACTTAAAGAATCCCTCGCAGCCGACCTTGCCATCGTAGCGCAACCGCTCACCGACGCCGCCACGGAGATGGGCGCCGCACATTCACATCTCGTGGCCAAGGCCGGCCCGCAGGCCCGCGCCGCCGAGGAGCGCGCGCTGAAGGAACTCTTCAACGCGCAGCGCGCACTGACCGCGAAACTCGCCGACGCCCAGCAACAGCTTGGCAAGGAAGTGAGCGCCGTTGACGCCGCCGAAGCCGCCGCCGATCTCGCGCAGGCGCAGGCACAGCTTCAGCAGGCGC
>JBEIQV010000148.1:0-8086 GCA_040376335.1 Verrucomicrobiia bacterium
AAGTTTCCCCGCGCGACCCCGTGGTGCAGCAAATCGGCGCGCGGCAGCAGGTGCGCATCGTGGCGACTTTCAGCGATGGCAAAACACGCGATGTCACTGCGGAAGCATTCGTCGAGAGCGGCAATGGCGACGTGGCGAAGACTGACGGCGGCGGACTCGTCGAGACGCTCCGCCGTGGCGAGGCTCCCCTGCTCGCACGTTACGAAGGCAACTATGCCGCGACGACGCTCACCGTGATGGGCGACCGCAAAGGCTTCGTCTGGCAACAGCCGGAGACGTGGGGGCGCATTGATGAACTCGTTGCTTCAAAATGGCAGCGCATGAAAATCGCGCCGTCCGAATTGTGCAGCGATGCGGATTTTTTACGCCGCGTCTCGCTCGACCTCGCGGGCCTGCCGCCGAGCGCGGAGGATGTGCGCACTTTCCTCGCCGACACGCGGCCCGTGCGCGTGAAGCGCGACGCGGTGATCGAAAAGCTGCTCGCCTCGCCGGAATTCATCGAACACTCCGCGAACAAATGGGCGGACCTTTTGCAGGTGAATTCAAAATTTCTCGGCAAGGAGGGCGCGCGGCTTTTCCGCGAGTGGATTCGCAAGGAGATCGAGACCGCCACGCCCTACGATCAGTTCGTGCGAAAAATCCTCACCGCGAGCGGATCGAACAAACAGAACCCGGCGGCGAGCTACTGGAAAATCCTGCATGATCCGGTGGAGGCAATGGAAAACACGACGCACCTTTTCCTCGCCACGCGCTTCAACTGCAACAAGTGCCACGACCATCCCTTCGAGCGCTGGACGCAGGATCAGTATTACCACACGTCCGCGTTTTTCTCGCAGGTCGCCCTCGTGGCTGACCCGGCTGGCGGCGGTGGAAAAATCGCGGGCACCGAAGTGGAAAAATCGCGCCCACTTTACGAAATCATCAGCGACAAGACCGAGGGTGAAGTCACGCATCTGCGGACGAACAAGATCGCCGCGCCCGAGTTCCCCTACCCCGCCAAGGCCGAGTCGAGCGGCACGCGGCGCGAGCAACTCGCGGCGTGGATGACTTCGCCGGACAATCGCTATTTTGCCACGAGCTATGTGAACCGCCTGTGGGGCTATCTAACCGGCGCGGGCATCATCGAGCCGCTCGACGACATCCGCGCGGGCAACCCGCCGACGAATCCCGAACTGCTCGACTATCTCACGAAGGAATTCATCAGCCACGGCTTCGATGTGCGCCACGTGATGCGGATCATCTGCCAGTCGCGCACCTACCAGCTCGCCATCGCCACAAACCAGTGGAACGCCGACGACAAAACGAACTACTCACACGCGCTCGCACGGCGTCTGCCCGCCGAGGTGCTCTACGATTCCGTATTGAAAGTGGTGGGCACCGGCCCGCGTCTGCCGGGCGGTTTGCGCGCCGGGCAGCTTCCCGATTCCGCGACGGATTTGCCGAGCGGCTTCCTCGCCAATCTCGGGCGGCCCGCACGGGAAAGCTCATGCGAATGTGAGCGCAGCAGCGACCTGGGACTCGGCAGCATCATGGCGCTGCTCGGCGGCCCCGCAGTTTCGGAGGCAATCGGCGACCCGGCGAACGACATCGCGAAGCTCGCCACCGCGCAACCTGATGATCGCAAACTCGTGGACGAACTTTTTGTGCGCGTGCTCAGCCGCCCGGCTAGCGAACCGGAAATCAACAAGGTGATGGAAAGCTGGAGCGCGATGGACCGCGACCACGCTGCGATTTTGAAGCAACTCGAAGAATTGGAAAAAGAGCAGGCTCCCATCATCGCAAAATTACAGGCGGAACGCGCGGTAGAGATCGAAAAAGCCAAGGCGGAACTCGCGCGCTACGAGGCCGAGAGCGCGGCAAAACTTGCCGAGGCGGAGAAACAGCGCGTCGCGGCAGTCGCAGCTTCCGAGGCGACGGTGAAGGATTACGAAACAAAAAACCTCGCTGCCGCGCAGGCAGTTTTTGAAAACACCGCGCCGGTCGCACGCACACTCACCGGCTGGTTCCCGCTCGACACTCTCCCGATGCAGGCGACCGGCGGAGTCACGCTCAACAAACTGGCCGACGGCTCGATTCTCGCCACAGGCGAGCGTCCTCCAAAAACCGATTACGTGGTGATCGCGGATACAAAAATCGCGGGCATCACCGGTATCGGCATCGAAGTTCTGCCTTCAGCTGCAGAAACAAACTTCGGCCCCGGACGGACGGGCGCAGATGGGAATTTCGTCCTCGGCGAGCTGACGATGAAAGTCGGTGAATTCGGCGCGGAAGCCGTGCCCAACGTCTTGAAATTCACGAGTGCTGTTGCCGACTTCAACCAGAAGGCTTTTGAAATCCAAAAGGCAATTGATGGGAAAAAAGGTGACGAAAACAACGGCTGGGGAGTTCACGGCGGATTCGGCGTGCCGCATTTTGGTGCGCTCACACTCGAAAAACCAATCGGCGACGCGGAGAAAGGAATGCGCCTGCGCTTCGAGTTGAATCAGCCGCGCAACGGCGGATTCTCCATCGCACGCTTCCGCCTTTGGGTCACCACCGCCACCGCACCCGTGCAAGTCGGTTATCCTCAAGCGGTCATTGATGCGCTCAAGAAAATCCCAGCCGCGCGCAGCAACGAAGACAAAACCACGCTCGCCGCATACTGTAAGGAATACGATCCGGAACTCAGTAAACTCCGCCTCGCTGTAGCAAAAAACCAGCTCCCGCTGCCGCCCGATCCCGGTATCGCCCAGCGCCGCTCCGCCATTCCCAGCGCAGACGTGCAGATTCCGTCCGGCCCGAAACTCGTGCGCCTCCGACAGGACGTGGAGCAATCAAAAGCCCAGCTCACCAACCGCCGCCTCACCAGCGCGCAAGACCTAGCTTGGGCGTTGATCAACACACCGGCATTCCTTTTCAACCGCTGAGGAAACGCATCCGCAATCCGTGTTACGGCGTTGGGTGAAAGTGAGAATTGCTTGTCAGCGCGCCTCGGTTTCCGTCTCTTCCCGCGCACCAATCCATGGCAGCCAACTACACTGAAGCCAGCATCAAGACCCTCAGCTCGCTCGAGCACATCCGCCTCCGCCCTGGCATGTATATCGGGCGGCTCGGCAACGGGAACCACGCGGAGGACGGCATCTATGTGCTGCTGAAGGAGACGATCGACAACTCGATCGATGAATTCATGATGGGGCAGGGAAAGAAGATCGAGGTCGAGATCACGGAGCGTAGCGTGAAGGTGCGCGACTACGGGCGTGGCATCCCGCTGGGGAAACTCGTGGACTGCGTTTCGATCATCAACACGGGCGCGAAGTATGACAGCGAGACCTTCCAAAAGGCCGTGGGGCTCAATGGCGTCGGCCAGAAGGCGGTCAACGCGCTCTCGCTGAACTACCGCGCGCAGGCGATCCGCGAGGGCGAGACGAAGGTCGTGGATTTCGAAAAAGGGAAGCTCAAGTCGCAGTCGCGCGTGACGAAGACCGAGGAGCGCAATGGCACGCTCGTGGAGTTCACGCCCGACGAGGCGCTCTTTGGCAAGGACTTCAAATTCCGCTTGGAGTTCATCGAGGACATGCTGTGGAACTACGCCTTCCTCAACCGCGGGCTCACGCTCACGCTCAATGGCAAGCCGTTCCGCTCGCAGAACGGCCTGAAGGATCTGCTCACAAAGGAACTCAGCGGCGAGCCGCTTTATCCCATCATCCATCTCGAGGGCGAAGATATCGAAATCGCGCTCACTCACGGCAACCACTACGGTGAGGAATACTGGTCCTTCGTGAACGGCCAGCACACCACGATGGGCGGCACGCATCTCGCGGCGTTTCGCGAGGCGCTTGTCGCGACGGTGCGCAATCATTTCAAAAAGGAGTTCGACGCCGCGGACGTGCGCCAGTCCATCGACGCCGCCATCGTCGTTCGCGTGCAGGAGCCCGTGTTCGAGTCGCAGACGAAGACAAAGCTCGGCTCCACCGAAGTCGGGCCGAAGGGGCCGACCATCAAGGAATTCGTCGGCAAATTCGTGCAGCAGGCGCTCGACACCTACCTGCACAAGAACCGCGAGACCGCCGAAATCATCCGCAAGAAAATTGAGGAGAACGAGCACGAGCGCAAGGAACTCGCCGGCATCCGCAACATCGCAAAGGAGCGCGCGAAGAAAGCTTCGCTGCACAACAAGAAGCTGCGCGACTGCCGCCTCCATATCGGCGACAAAAACCCGCGCGCCGAGGAGAGCACGCTCTTCATCGTCGAGGGCGACTCCGCCGCCGGCTCACTCACCGCCACGCGCGATGTGCAGACGCAGGCCGTCTTCGCGCTGAAGGGCAAACCGCTCAACACCTACGGCCTCACGAAAAAGGTCATCTACGAGAACGAGGAGTTCCACCTTCTCCAGGCCGCGCTCAACATCGAGGACGGCCTCGACGGACTGCGCTACAACAGGATCGTCATCGCCACCGACGCCGATGTGGACGGCATGCACATCCGTCTGCTGCTGCTCTCGTTTTTCCTGCAATTCTTCCCCGACGTCATCCGCAACAACCACCTCTTCATCCTGCAGACGCCGCTCTTCCGCGTGCGCAACAAGAAGGTGACGAAGTATTGCTACAGCGAGCAGGAGAAACAGGCCGCCGTCACCGCCCTCGGCGCGAGCCACGAGATCACACGCTTCAAAGGCCTCGGCGAAATCTCCGCCGGCGAGTTCAAGGACTTCATCGGCGAAAACATCCGCCTCGACCCGATCAACCTCCACCACCTCTACAGCTCCGACGAACTGCTCTCGTTCTTCATGGGAAAGAACACGCAGGAGCGGCAGGAGTTCATCATCGACAACCTCCGAGTGGAGAAAGACCTGATTGAGGCGTGAGCCCCGATGCCCCGTATCCCGTTCAATTTAGCAAATCCGTAAATGCCAAAACGTCAGAATAAGCCCACCGATAAACCATCGAAGAAACCAACTGCTAGCGATCAATCGGAGCTGCCTTTGGAGGCGGCGGCTGTTCCTGCGACTGCATCCGATGCACCCGCAGCGGCGGCGGACGCGACGGTTTCCACCAATGGCGTTGTGTCGGATACAGCCGTGGATTTAAATGGTGACGCTGCGGCTTCGGCGGAGGCCGTGGCTCCGAGGCGCAAGGAGGGCGAGAAGGTGCAGGATGAGCAGGCTCCGCTCGCGCAGAGTTATCGGAATTGGTTCCTCGACTACGCGAGCTATGTCATCCTCGACCGTGCGGTGCCGCACATTGATGACGGGCTGAAGCCCGTGCAGCGGCGCGTGCTGCATACGCTTTGGGACATGGACGACGGGCGCTTTCACAAGGTCGCGAATGTCGTCGGCGCGACGATGAAGCTGCATCCGCATGGCGATGCTTCCATCGGCGCGGCGCTCGTGTCCATCGGGCAGCGCGGGTGGCTCATTGAGCCGCAGGGGAATTACGGCAACACGCTCACGGGCGACGATGCGGCGGCGCCGCGTTACATCGAGGCGCGGCTCACGGCGTTTGCGAAGGACGTGCTTTTCAACCCGAAGACGACGACGTGGCAGCTCAGCTACGACGGGCGCAACAAGGAGCCCATCACGCTGCCGGCGAAATTTCCCATCGTGCTGCTCGAAGGCGCGGATGGCATCGCGGTCGGGCTCTCGACGAAGATCCTGCCGCACAATTTCAACGACCTCTGCCGCGCGGCGATCAATCATCTTCAGGGGAAAAATTTCCGTATTCTCCCGGACTTCCCGACCGGCGGGACGGCGGACTTTTCCGAATACAACGACGGCGAGCGCGGCGGGAAGGTGAAGGTGCGCGCGAACATCGAGGTGCGCTCGAAGTATCTGCTCGCGGTCACCGAACTGCCCTTCAGCGTGACGACGACTTCGCTCATCGAGTCCGTGCTCGCGGCGAACGCGAAGGGGAAGATCAAGGTGAAGCACGTGGACGACAACACGGCGGACAAGGTGGAGATTCTCATCCATCTGCCGCAGGGCGCGGAGCCGGAGAAAGTGATCCAGCAGCTCTACGTTTTCACGAGCTGCCAGGTGCAGCTCAATCCCGCCGCGTGCGTCATCGTCCGCAACCCCGAGACTGGCGATGACAAGCCGCATTTCCTCGGCGTTCGCGACATCCTCAAGGCGAGCGCGGAAGCGACGAAGGCGCTGCTCAAGCGCGAACTCGAAATCAAACTCGGCGAACTCGAACAGCAGTGGCATTGGGATTCGCTGGAGCGCATTTTCATCGAGGAGCGCATCTACCGGAACATCGAGAAATCGAAGACGTGGGAGAGCGTGCTCGAGGAGATCCAGAAAGGGCTGAAGCCGTTCATCAAGACGCTGCGCCGCGAGGTGACCGAGGAAGACATCGTGCGTCTCACGGAAATCCGCATCAAGCGCATCTCGGCCTACAACCGTTTCCAAGCCGACGAGGCGATGAAGAAGATCGAGGAGGGCATGAAGGAGACGAAGGCGAACCTCAAGAACCTCACCGGCTATGCCGTCGCGTGGTTTGAGATGCTCCAGGAAAAATACGGCAAGGGCATCAAGCGCCGCACCAGCTACGACGAGATCGAGCAGATTGACGCCTCCGCCGTCGTCTCCGCCAACCAGCGCCTCTACGTCAACCGCACGGATGGGTTCATCGGCCTGAACTGGCGGCAGCACGAGTTCATCACCGAGTGCACCATCCTCGACAGCGTCCTCACGATCATGAAGGACGGTTCGCTCAAGGTCGCGAAAGTCGCCGACAAGGTTTTCATGGGCCGCGAGATCATCCACCTCGCGATCTGGCCGAAGGACGGCGATACGAATTTCTACACGATGGTCTATCAGGACGGCGAAACGGGGAAGGCCTTTGCAAAGAAATTCCAAATCGGCGGCCTCTCCCGCGACAAGCTCTACCAACTCGGGAAAAGCGAGGGATCGAAGATTATCTGGCTGCACATCGCCACGACGGAAAAGGAGATGCCGAAATCAATCCGCGTTTTCCTCGATGGCCGCAGCGGTGCACGCGTGCGCGAGCTGGATTTCGATCTAGCGTCACTACCAGTCAGCGCCCGCAGTGCGAAGGGCGTCACCGTCACGAAATGGACGGTGAAAGAAGTGAAACCTGCCAAATAGCCGGGAGAGAACGCGTCTTTCGCCAAAACACTCGTGTGCCCAGCAACGCGCAGAATCTTACGCGCGCCACGATGGAACGAAGGTTGTATTGTGAGAATGCGTTGAATTTCCGAACATCACGCAGCTCGCTCTCTCGATTCATTTGCCGAACCCATGATTTCGCTCGCCGAAATACCCGATTTTTTTAGCCGCTTCTTTCCGTGGCCCTTCATCTGGGTTGGAGGCTGTATCGCTTGCGGGGCTATTCGGGAAATCAGTCGCGCGTGTGAAAGCAAACGGTGGCCGACTGTCGAGGGCACAATCTCTGAAACACGAATCGAGACCACGGATATTGGCGACGAATCTACCCACGAAGTATTTACTCCGATGGTCGAGTTCCGCTTCACGCTGGATGGCGTCGAACGCGTCAGCAGCAAAGTGGCGATGTGCCCGAGCTATCCCGGAAGCCGCAAGGATGCTGAGGCTTATTTGAAGCGCTATCGGGTTGGCGACTCCGTTCGCGTTTACTGTTCTCCTTACGATTCCGAGACAACCATTCTGGAGCCCGGTTTGCGATGGCCTCAGTTGAGCAGACTGATTCTGGGTTTGTTGTTTCTGGCTGCGGGAGTGGGAATGCTGCTGATCTTTTCCAGAATCTGAAAAGCGTTCACGCCCGCTCAGCTAACACCTAGCGGTCATAAACTCGCAGTGGTGCAGCTTTCCTTGCCGCACAAATGCAGTGTTTGGTCAGCACGACAAGACTAACGGTCCGCCGGAAAATCGCTTACTCTCCCACCCAAACATCCCAACACACACCATGCTACGTATCTCAGGACAACCCGGTCGCGATCTTTGCGACGCTCACCTTGGCGTTTCGCGCCGCGACGTTCTCCGCATCGGCGGCTCGGCCATGATGGGCCTCACGCTCGGTTCATTGCTCAAACTGCGCGCCTCGGCTGCGGAGCCTGCTGCTGCGGCGGCGGCGGTGAAGGGCGGGCCGGGATGGGGGAAGGCGAAGAGTGT
>JBEIQV010000233.1:0-5334 GCA_040376335.1 Verrucomicrobiia bacterium
ACGCCGCAGTTATTCCGCGTTATTGGCAGTTGTTGGAGAATTATTCGCAGCCTTTTCCGCGCTCTTAATTCGCTCCATGGTTTCCCAAAAACGTTTCTTCAAAGCATCGAGCGCTGCCGCCGTTTCCGCCTCTTTTTTACTCCCACCCTCGCCGCTTCCGAGATCCATTCCGTTCCACACCACGTGTGCTTTGAAATGCTTTTGATGCTCCGGGCCTTCGGAGCCGATGATGGGATAACTAGGGCTGATCGGTGTGATCGCTTGCAGGATTTCTTGCAACTGCCCCTTCGGGTTTGCATCTGGCGGGTCCACATCGAGGCTTTCTAAATCCTCGCGCGCTTCGGTGAGCACGATGCGACGTGCGGTGACATAATCCGAGTCTAGATAAATGGCCCCGATCAGCGCTTCATAGGCATCTGCCAGCGCAGTTCCACGTGTGCGCCCGCCGGACGCCTCTTCGCCCCGGCCCATCATCAGATGTCTTCCGAGGTCCAGCCGCAGTGCATGAAGCTTTAACCCATCGCGCGAAACCAGTCGCGAGCGCATCTTCGTAAGCTGTCCTTCGCTGTCCTTCGGAAAGTGATCAAACAACCACTCGGTGAAAATCAACTGCAACACCGCGTCGCCGAGAAACTCCAGACGCTGATTGTCGAAATGATGCCGCTGCGTTTCATGGCCGAGCGAAGGATGTGTGAGCGCCTCCGCGAGCAGCAGCGGGTTGCGGAATTTGTATTTGAGACGCTGTTCGAGCGGATTCATGAACGGACGCTGACGCTAGCAGACTTCCCTACAAACTCCCCAGCAAAATGCTTCTTAGCGACCAAAACGCCGGGGCCCCGAACGACCGCGCCCCTGAAAGCCGCTGCGTTGCGGACGCTGGTGCGTGCGCTGCATGAAATCGCGCGGGCGATCCTCCGCCACTTTCACCGGCTCGGCGTGGTAATTAAATCCCTCCGCCTTCTTGCGCACGATCCCGCGCCCGATGAACTTCTCCAGCGAGCGCAGCGGGCCGTGATCCTCCTGCGAGATGAAACTGATCGCCTCCCCCACCGCATTCGCGCGGCCCGTGCGGCCGATGCGATGCACGTAGTCCTCCGAGTGCATCGGAAAGTCGTAATTAATCACGTGCGAAATCCCGTCCACATCAATCCCGCGCGCCGCGATATCCGTCGCCACCAGCACGCGCACCTTCCCCGCCTTGAAATCCGTCAACGCCCTCATCCGCTGATTCTGCGAGCGGTTGGAATGCAGCGTGCCGGTCGTGATGCCGATGCGCTCCAGTTGTTTCGCCACGCGATCCGCGCCGTGTTTCGTGCGCGTGAAAACGAGCACCGAATTCATCGCCGAATCTGCCAGCATGTGCTGAAGCAACGCCGGCTTCATGGACTTCGAGATCTCATACACAAACTGCGTCACCGTCTCCGCCGGGTTTGCGCGACGCCCGATCTGCACCGTCTTCGGCGACTTCTGAAACTCATGCGTCAGCCCCTCGATTTCGCGCGACAGAGTCGCGGAAAAAAGCAGCGTCTGCCGCTTCACCGGCAGCGACTTCACGATGCGCCGGATGCTCGGGAGAAACCCCATGTCCAGCATCCGGTCCGCCTCATCCAGCACCAGAAACTCCAGCCCCGAAAAATCCGCACACCGCTGCGCCATCAGATCCATCAAGCGCCCCGGCGTCGCGATCACCAGATCCACGCCACTGCGCAGCGCCTCCTTCTGCGGGCGTTCCCCCACCCCGCCATACACGTTCGCCACCCGCAGCGGCACATGCTTCGCGTAGGCCCGCACATTTTCATGAATCTGCACCACCAGCTCCCGCGTCGGCGCCAGCACCAGCGCCCGCGTCCGGTTTTGCGACCCCGCTGCAATCATCTTCTCCAGCTTCACCAGCATCGGCAGCGTAAAAGCCGCCGTCTTCCCCGTCCCCGTCTGCGCAATCCCGATCAAGTCATGCCCTTCGATGACGAGCGGGATCGCAGCCGCCTGAATCGGCGTCGGCTCCGTGTAACCTGCATCTTGAATAGCTTGTAGAATATTGGCCCCGAGGCCCAGTGCGCGAAATGGCATCCGCACACAGTAGCCACCTTCGCAGGGATGGCGACGTTATTCGCGCAGGCGGGTGGGATTTGGATTCGAGCGGAGCGAGAAAGCCTGCCTCAGGCAGCCCGTAGGGCAGCGCCGGCGGGCGCTGGCAAATTTGTGACTGGTAAATGGTGACTGGTGAAAGTGCGCGCCCATCTCTCTACAATGGGAAGTAAGGACAGACAGGAAGGCGCTTCCGCCGACCAGACTGGAACAATAATCAGTTCCAACTTCTCGTTATCCCGTTCATCCATGAAATCCTAAAAATCCTGTCCTGCTTTTTGAAAGGATTGACGGGATGGGCCTCGCACGAAGGCACGGAGGCACAAGGTTGCGCGTAAATTTTTTTACTCAGGAAGACAGGAGGGGACTCATTTGCCGCCTGTTTCTTCTATCACGCACGGCCTCTCTGTGAACGTCGTGTCCGCTGTGCGAGGCAACCTTGCTTTTCAATTTCGCCCTTGCGTCTTTGCGCGCGAAAAATCCGGGGCGGATGCGCTTCGTGCTGTTTCGCATTTTTCGCGGGGTTCCCTCAATTTACTCAGGAGCGATGTGCGCTTGAACGTCTGGTATCGCAGTTCGGATGCACGGGAGGCGCGAATAAAGAAAATAATATAAACACCCGGGAAAACGTCCGCAGCGTTAACCATCGCACGGGAGCAAAAAACCTCTCCCGTATTTAACAAACAAACAACAACACACATGAAAAAACTAATCATCATCGCCACGGCCTTCGCCGCGGCACTCGCACTGCCCATCAACAATGCATCTGCCGCAGAGGCAAAAACCATCGTCGGCGTCGCTGCCGGTGCCGGCCAGTTCAATACTCTGGTCGCTGCTGTAAAAGCCGCCGGCCTAGTGGATACGCTGAATGGCGCGGGCCCGTTCACCGTCTTCGCTCCGACAGACGAAGCGTTTGCCAAGCTGCCTGCCGGCACTTTGGATACGCTGCTCAAGCCTGAGAATAAGGAAAAGCTGACCGCAATTCTTACCTATCATGTGCTCGCAGGAAAAGTCATGGCCGCAGATGTGAAAACCATGGCCGCCAAGACCGTGAACGGCAAGGAGGCTGCCATCAAGGTGGTCGGAGGCAAAGTGACCATCGGAGCCGCGACCGTCGTGAAGACGGACATCGCCGCCAGCAACGGCGTCATCCACGTCATTGACACTGTCCTTATCCCGTAAGGAATCAATCCGCGAGGGGCTGGTGGTTTCGACCGCCAGCCCCTTTGCGTTTGGGTGTTTCTCAATCCGTCACTTATGTTTCACAAAATTGACTACCCTTTCCTGATAGGGGCATTTGTCAGCTTCCTCGCCAGCGTCTCCCTGTGGTTTTTCGTAAGTCACGAATATGGCCTCTTCGTTGGCATCTGGGTGCCCAGCATCCTCAGCCTTTGGGTCGGAATCCGCGTTGTGATTCTTTCCGACCACAAAAACACCCGCAGAAGGAAATAAGACCATGGACTACGTCATAGCCATTTTCTTTTTGGGCCTCATGGTGACTTTTGTTGTGGCAAAGGGGATCATGATGGCCAACGATTACGCGACCTCGGAATGGGAGTCACAAGATGAACCGGTGGAAAAAGCAAATTCATCCATTCGTAGTAACCAGCGCAAATCATAAAAAATAAATCGGCGTCATAAAAATTATCACCACAACCGTATACGGCATACACTTTCATAAAATCTAGTGTCGCAGTGGGGCCCTTGCGTCTAGGAAACCGCTGAATAAATCAGGAGGCGTTGTTTTCTGTCCGCAGATGGCGCAGATTTTCGCAGAGAATACAGACAGGTGACTTTAAAATCTGCGCGAATCTGCGCCATCTGCGGATAAATCAGTGTTCCCTTAGTTCGTCACTTTGCGGTAGAGGAAGGCGTCGGAGGAGAGGAGGGAGGAGAGGAGGGCTTTCATGCTGCCGTTGTTGTCGCGGTAGGCGCGGTAGGCGGCCTGCAAGACGGGGGCGTCATTGAGGGTTTCGTTGCGGCCCATCCAAAAGCGGAAGGCGTGGCGGACGAAGACTTGCTGGACGCGTTCGCTGTTGGCGAGTTTTTGGATCATTTCCAGTGGGTCTTTTACCGGGCCGTCGAGGGTCGGGTCGCCGCTGAGGATGATTTCGCCGGTGGTGTCCACGGGGTGGCCCCAGTTGTTGGAGGGTTTGGTGTCGAGGAGCATTCCGAGGTGATTGTATTTCTCAAAAGGCAGGCCGAGAGGGTCCATCTTTTGGTGGCAGCGCCAACAATCTTTTTCGCGGGTGACGCGCATCCGGTGGCGAATGGTGGAATGGGGTTCGTCGGGCAATTTTGCGTCCACGGTGATGGGGATATCCGGCACGGCGTCACCGAGCAGGCGCTCGCGAATCCAGCGACCGCGTGAGATGGCGTGGTTGTCCATGGCGTCGGAGTGCGCGACGAGCCAGATGGGGTGTGTGAGGATGCCGAGGCGCTCTTTGGTGTCCACGGTGGTGATGGCTTTGAGGGCGTCTTTGGCAGGCGGGAAAATGCCGTTGTCGAATTGCGACTGACGCACGTAGATCGGCTGGGCGGGGTTGGGCAAAATGTGGTTGAGCTGGTTACGATTGCGAACTTCGTGCTGCGTCCGCTCTTCTTCGCCTTTGGCAACCAAGTTTTTGTCGTAAACTCTGATGGGGATGAACGGTTTTCCCCTGTTGATGAAGTAAGCGATATCGGTGGTCATGCCACGATGCAGCCGCACGGAGGTGTAGGGCTGATAGATGACGCGGTCGGTGGTGAGCAATTCCTTCAAGACGTTTTTGTCTTCCCGCAGGATGATTTCGATGAGGCCGTCGGTATTGGCGATCATGCTGTTGATGACTGCGGGGTGCGATTCATAATGCGCGCCCTGTCCCTCGATGGACTGTCTCGTTTTGCAAATCGTGGCGGCGCGGTCGTAGTCGAAGTATTCGCGGAAGAATTGGAGGATGCGTGGCTTGCGGATGGAGTCGTCGTTGAGGATGCGGGTGACTTCGCGCTGGACGTCTTCGCGGGTTTTGAGGTGTCCCTCGGCGAGGGCGGTGCGGAGGTGATCGTTCTCGGGGCGGATGTAGGAAAAGGCGGCGTTGACGGCGAGGGCGAGTTCGTCGCCCTGCAACATCACGCGACCGTGTGCGTCGGGTTTCCCGTTTTCACAAAGCTCGGGACGAAAGAGGGCATCGCGGTCGAGAAAGATGGGGACGAGGCCGAGGAAGACGCCCTCTTCTTTGCCGAGTGCGGTGATGGATTTATTCGCGA
>JBEIQV010000106.1:0-10412 GCA_040376335.1 Verrucomicrobiia bacterium
ACCTGTCCGACAAAAACATGCAGGAGGAAATCACAGATTTGCTCGGCGTGTTGGATGAGCGTGAGCGCAAAATCATCAACTCACGCTTCGGCCTCGATGGCGGCTCTGCCCGCACCCTCGAGGAAGTCGGGATGAAATTCGGTGTCACCCGCGAACGCATCCGCCAGCTCCAAAACATCGCGCTGGCGAAACTGCGCCGCGCACTCCGCAAACGCGAGCATCCCATCGAGCATCTCATCCAAGGCATGGCCGACGATGAAGATCTCAAGGCCATCGCGTCGAATAACTAAACAATTGCCATAGGTGGTTCCCGCCCTGCCGGCGAAGAGAGTCGGCAGGGCGGTTCCTTTTGTAGGCAAAGGAGAGGGCATCAATTCTTGAGGAACGTTTTGAAGAGATGCTTGATTGGGACAATTCTGCGGAGGTTTGCCACGTCTGGATGCGAGTTTTCTCTAAGTTCTTAGAAAGGCTGGCGGTTGTCTGCGCGCGCGCTACACACGGCGCTCGCTTCAAATTCCCAACTTCTGAAAATTCCCATGAAACGCTGCCTTCAACTCATTCTTTTCATCTGCCTCACACTTTCCGCAGTCGCTGCGGAGCCGCTCCGGGTGTTCATCCGTGGTGGAAAAAAATCGCACGGGCCGAACGCGCATGAGCACGAAAAATTCCTGAACGACTGGAAGGTGCTGCTCGCCGGGCGCGGGATGAAAACCGACGGCGCGATGGACTGGCCGACCGCCGAACAGCTCAAACAGACCGATGTGCTCGTGATGTATGCGCAGGAGGGCGGTAACGCGACCGAGGAGCAAAAGGCCAATGTCGCCGAGTTCACAAAGCGTGGCGGCGGGCTCGTGGTCATTCACACGGCGTCGGTGAGCAATGATCCGCCGTGGTGGAAGAGCGTCATCGGCGGCGCGTGGGTGCCGGGAAAGACGAAGTTCAAAGAGGGAATGATGGATCTCTATTACACCGAGAACCAAAAAATCGGCGGCGGACATCCCATCACGCGGGGCGCGTCGAATTTCCGCATCAACGACGAGATTTACTACGACATGGACATCTCGCCCGACGTGAATGTGCTGGCTACGAGCTACACGCCATACGGGCGCGGCGGCAAGGGCGGCGGCGACAAGGTGCAGGTCTTCGACGTTCAGCCGATGATGTGGACTTACGAAAAAACCGCCGAGGGCGGGGCGAAACCCTACCGCGCCGTGGTGAGCATCCCGGGCCATCTCTACTTCACTTTTGAAAAGCCGCACTTCCGCGCGGTGTTGCTGCGCTCGATTGCATGGGCGGGTCATCGCGAAAATGTGGACGAATTTTGCAAGAAAGAGGAAGTCGCCTCGCTCACGTATCCCGAGGGCGGGCCGCAGAAACCCGAGGACACTCTCAAGGCGCTGGAGATTCACCCGGACTTCAAACTCACGCTCGTGGTCGCTGAGCCGCTCATCAACAAGCCGATGAATTTCGACTGGGATCCGGCGGGCCGTTTGTGGGTCGCCGAGACGCCCGAGTATCCGAATGGCCGTCGCGGGATGCGCCCGGATTACCGTGGCAAGGAGTGGAAGGATCACGGCGGCATTGACCCCGCTGTCGGCCAGCAGGAGCGCAAGGCCCTCGACAAAATCAGCATCCTCACATCGAGCAAAGGCGACGGTGTGATGGACAAAAAAGTGGTCTTTTACGAAGGGCTCGAACTCGTCACCGGCTTCGTCTTTTACAAGGACGGCGTCATCGTCACGCAGGCGCCGGACATCCTTTTTCTCCGCGACACGGATGGCGACGGCAAATGCGACAAAGTCGAAAAACTCTACACCGGCCTCGGCACGCGCGACACACACGCGGTCATCAATAATCCGCGATGGGGCTGGGACGGCTGGATCTACGCCACGCACGGCTACAGCGCAGGTGAGGTGACGAGCGCCGATGGCAGCAAGAAATTCGGCAACATCGGCTCCGGCGTCGTGCGCTTCAAAGCGGACGGCTCCGCTTTCGAGCAATACAGCTCGCGCGGCGGCAACACGTGGGGCCTCCACATCACCGGCGACAACCGCTTTTTCTGGACGCAGCCGACGAGCGGCACGCTGCTCAGCCAGGTCGTCCTCCCCGAGTATGCGCTGGCGCGCGGAAAAGTGGGTAACACGCAAAGTTCCAGCGTTATCATCGGCGCGCAAAAGAGTTTCCCTGCGATGACGTGGGAGCAGATGGCCTACGTGCAGATTGATCGCGTGGGCGATTTCACGGCGGCGGCGGGCTGCGCGATTTACGACGGCGGCTCGTGGCCGGCGGAATACAACGGCGATTACTTCTGCACCGAGCCGACCATCAACATCATCGCGCACCAGCGCCTCACGCCCGCCGGTTCCACCTATTCGGCGAAAAAACTGCCGGGCCGCGAAGAGACGGAGTTCATCCGCAGCCGCGACATGTGGTGGCGCCCCATCGAAATGCGCGTCGGCCCGGACGGCGCGGTGTATATCGGCGACTTTTACAATCAGGCCGTCATCCACAACGACACGCGCGGCCCCGACCACAACAAGGTCAACGCCGCCGTGCGCCCCGACCGCGACCACTACTTCGGCCGCATCTGGCGCATTGACCACAAGGACGCGAAAAAACTCACAGTGCCGGATTTGTCGAAGTCTGGCGTGAAGGAACTGTCGAAGGCGCTGGAGAATCCGAGCGCGCATGTGCGGATGACGGCGAGCCGACTACTCAAGGAGTATTATTCCAGACCGAGCGACGGAACGGAAAACCCTCAGCCAATCATTAACGAGCTTGCGAGTGCCAAAGCGGAGACGCGCATTGCTGCACTTTGGACACTGCGCGGAATAAACAGTTTAGAGTCCGAACAGCTAGTTTCCGCACTCGCCGACAAGGATGCATCCGTGCGTCGCAATGCTGCTAATATTGTTGAAGAATGGCTGCTCGCCTTCGCGAAAGGACCAACGGGTGGAGAAATTGGGATTCCAACTCCGATTTTCGGATTGGTTAGCGATAGCGACGGACAGATCCGCATTGCGGCACTTCGCGCTTTAGCTGCTCATGATCTTAGTAACGAAGAAGCCAAAACCGTCGTCTCGGCATGGCCGAAGCTTGATGACGACTGGCAGCGCAGCGCCACCATTGGTGCTCTTAATCAAAACCCAAGTGCGGCGATAGCGGCTGCGCTTGATAGCGCGGATCCAGCGCAATACGCGCAGCTCGTCGGGCAACTCGCCAGTGCCATCGCATGGAGGAACAATGTGGACGCTGCGGCGAAACTCGTCATCGCGCTCTCTGGCAAGCCCGCCAGCACCGATGCGCTCAAGAGCGCGATTCTCGAAAAACTCGGCAAACTCAAAGACGCGCCCGCGATGACGCCGGAACTTTCCGCCGCGCTCGCCAAGCTGCTCGTGAGCGGAGCCAATTCCAGCGTGCTCCCGCTCGCCGCGAAGTGGGACAAGGCCGGCGCGCTCAAGGGCGAGGTCGCCAAACTCTCCGGATCGCTCCTTTCCGCCGTCGCCGATGCAAAAGCCGACGACGCCACCCGACTCGCCGCCGCGCGCAGTCTCATCAGCCTCCGCAGCAGCGACGCCACGATTCTCCCCGCCGTGGTGAAACAACTCGCCGCTGGCACGCCCGGCTTCCAGCGCGGCCTCATCGCCGCACTCGGCGAAACGGACGACGTGAGCGTGGGCACCGCGCTTTCCGCCGCCTACGAAAAACTGCCCGCCGACGTGCAGGCTCCCGCTTTTGACACCCTGCTCAAGCGCGCCGACTGGACGCTCGCTTTCCTCGACGCGCTGAAGAGCAACGCCGTGGACGTGACGAAGCTCGGCCCGACCACGGCCGCGCGTCTCCGCACGCATCCCGACAAAGGCGTGGCCAAACGCGCCACCGACATGCTCGCGGAATTGAATCCGCAGACGAAGGCGAAGAAGGAGGCCATCGCGAAGCTCCTGCCCGTCGTCGAAGGCAAAGGCGACCCCGCGAAGGGCAAGGCGCTTTTCACGACGACCTGCGCCATCTGCCATAAATTTGGCGACGGCGGAGCGGACATCGGCCCCGGCCTCACCGGCATGGGCGCGCATGGCGCAGCGGAATTGCTCGGAGCGATCGTGGACCCGAATGCCGAGGTGGACCCGAGCTTTAACGCATGGAATCTCGAAACGAAGGACGGCCAGCTTTTCTCCGGAGTCATCGCTGCGGAAAATGCCGCGAGCATCACGCTGAAGAGCCTCGCCGGAGTGCAGGAAGTGAAAGTCGCCGACCTCAAATCGCGCACGAACACCGGACGCTCGCTCATGCCCGAAGGCTTCGAGGGACTCGGCGGCGAGGCGCTGCGCGACATCATCGCCTACATGCAGAGCGTGGACGGCGGGAAGTTCCGCGTGCTCGATCTCAAGAGCGCATTCACCACGAACACATCGCGCGGCCTTTACCAAAGCGCCGCCGCGAAGAACGAATCGTTCGAGTTCAGCAAGACCGGCACGGTCAACGTGTCAGGAATTCCGTTCAGCATCGTCGCGCCGGAGAAAGCGGCGTCGAACATCGTCGTGCTCAAAGGCGGCCCGGCGAACGCGGTCGCGCAGACGATGCCGCAGCGCGTGGAGGTGAAAGTGGGATTCAAGGCGAGCAGGCTGCACTTCCTCGGAGGTGTGACTGGCTGGGGATTTTTGAAGGAAGGCACGGACACCAGCGACGTGCTGAAAATCACCGTCCACGCAACCGGCGGCGCGAGCGAGTCGTTCGTCTGCAAGAACGGCAACGAGTTTTCCGACTACATCAACCGTGTGGATGTCCCCGGCTCGAAATTCGCCGAAGGCATCGTGAAAGCGCACCAGATGCGTTGGTTCACGAAGCAGTTGAGCGCCGCGACGGAGATTGATCGCATCGTGCTGGAGAGCTTCGGCACGAACGCCGTGCCGACCATCGTGGGGATCACTGCGGAGTTGGGCGATGCTGCACCAGCCGCAGCGCCCGTGCCCGCGCCGAAGAGCGCTGCTGTTGATGAAGACGCGGGTTTCAAACCGCAGTTCACCGACCCTGTCCCGCAGCCACCCGCCGCTCGCCCCGCGAACGGCCCGCGCGTGCTCATCGTCGGGGGAGGTTCGTCGCACGATTTCGTGAAGTTTTTCGGCGGCACCGACAAAGCCACGCTTACGCCCGTCACCGGCTGGGTGGATTATACGCAAAACCTGAACGGCATCCCCGCCATCCTCGACCGCGTGGATGTGCTGTTGATGAGCGCGAACCAGCCCATCAGCTCCGCGACCAAGAAGGCACTGATGGATTACGCGAATCGCGGCGGTGCGATCATCGCGCACCATCCCGGCACTTGGTATGCGTGGAGAAACTTCCCCGAGTGGAACAAGGAAATCATCGGCGGCGGAACGAAGGGCCACGACGCACTCGGGCCGTTCACGGCGAAAGTCACCAACGCCGAGCACCCGATCACGAAGGGCGTGCCAGCGGAGTTTGAAATCACTGACGAACTCTACAACTACAACCCCGATCCAGCCGCCACGCCCATCGAAGTCCTCGCCACAGCGACAAGCCGCAAGAGCAGCAAAGTCTTCCCGCAAGTCTTCATCGTGAAACACCCGAAGGCCCGCATCGTCGGCTTCACCCTCGGCCACGACGAACGCGCCCACAACCTCGAAGCCTACCAGACCCTGCTGAAAAACGCAGTGCAGTGGGCGGCAGGGAAGTAGCCGCTATTTTTTACCGAATAGACTCCAGCCGGTTTTTTCCTCGGTCTTGTTTTGCTGCACCTTGAGCTGGCCGAGCAGGGACTGGAGGGAGAGGTAGATGCGGTGCCACTGGCCTTCGACGCTGGGGATGCTGTCGCTCATGTCGGAAAGGTAGCGCAGTGATGGCGCGCTGGCGAAGAGCGCGAGCACGTCTTCCTTGCGCGGGCCGCCCTTGGCCTCGCTCGCTGCGATAGCTTCGGTGCCCTGGGTGATGAGGCTTTTCAAATCGAGAAACTGGCTCTCTTCGTCGGGGGTGAATTTTTTGTCCCGTGCGAAATTCACGTAGTGGTTGAATTGCTTCCAGCACTCAATGTGGGCTTCGAGGTGTAGGATAAATTCGTCGAGGTTTTTGTAGATCATGGCGGCAGGATGTTTGGGGCGTGTGAAATTCGGCTGGTGGGGATTCAGGAAGATGAGTGCTCCTCCGCGAAGTTCGCGTGCAAGGATGTGGAGCCCGCTGTAGCTGATGTGGAGGTCGTTGAGCGGGAGGTTGGTTTCGGCGGCGGACTTGAAAGCATCAAGGACGGCTTGCGCAATTTCTATGACTAGCTTTTGCGGATAGGAACTGGGGAGTGTGGAGGAAATGACGCCGCCGCCGCGGTGGACTGCGAAGCAACCGCCGGGAAGTCGGTCTTGGCTGACGGGGGCGGAGGTGCGGGAGAACGGTCTTAGTATGCCCATTTTGCTTCGATTTGTTTAAGGGTTTCGCGGATTTGGCCGATGCCGAGCGTGCGGGTGAAGCCGATTCCGAGTGCTTCTTCGTCGCCGGAAAGAATGGAGAGGTGGCGTTGATGACCTAGGGATTCGATATCGAGGAGTTCACCGGCCTGAATTTTTGCGCCGAGTTGCTTGAAGGATTTCGCAGTTCTGGAAATCCAGTCGCCGAGAGCGATGGGGTCGTCGCAGCCCCAGTGCTCGTGTTTATTGCCGTCGAGATCCACGGCCATTGCGAATTGCACTCCCGTAAAACGCGAGAACGATGCGAGCATTCCCTCGGGCGTTTGTTCCGGATTTTCGGTGGTATCCACCGCTTCATCCATCGTCTGGGCCGTCTCCATGAGCAGGCTCTCGTAATTGATGAAGATATTGCGCGGGCGCGGCAGGCCGTAAGGCAGGATTTCAAAATTGCCCGCTTTCCATGCGAGCATTTCGACGATTGCGGGCTTGCCGCTTTTATCTTCGACGGAGGCATCAATGATTTCGCCTTTCTGGATCCATACGCGGCCCTCGCCATGGGCGCTGGTGATTTTGAGCACGCAGGTGTTCTGCGTGATGCACTCCATTTGTAGAATATCGAGGAGGGTCTTGCTTTGGACGCCTCGGAAGCCGCCCTGATTCTCGCGTTCGAGCAGGCTCTCGATGCAGTCCACGAAGAAAATGATCTCCCGCCCCGTCTTCGGTTTTTCCAAATAAAGATCCACGCCGATGCTGTAGGCGCGTGCGCGAAGATCTTCCTCGGTCGCACCTGTCATTACCACGGTGCGGAGGGTGGGGAAGCGGCGGCGGACGATGGCGAGCACTTGGAACCCGTCCATCTGCGGCATGTTTAAATCTACAAGCAGCAGAGCGCATGGCTCATTTTCGAGCAGGGCGATGGCATCGTGTCCGTTGGTGGCGGTGCGGATTTCCGGCTGGCTGGGGAGGCGCGCGAGAATCTCCTGATAGATTTCCAGGAGATCCTGCTCGTCATCGAGTATGAGAATTTTTTGGCGCGTGCCCATATGCCGTATGTGTAAGGCTGTGACTTATATTTGCAATGTGGAGGAACATGAATTTGTAGCACGCCGCAAGCCGAAGCCGGTGCGGAATGTTTTTTTGTCACGGATGATGAAGTGGCACCCATGCTGCTAACCCTCTTTTTGCAAAAAAACGCCCGACGATGTTCAAGTTTCTAAAACAACTTTTTAGCAAAGCAGGCCTCCCGGCCGCCCAGACTCACGCTCCAGTTCCTGTGGCTACCCCTTCCGCTCGGCATAATCCCGATGCTGCGGGAGCTGTGGAAGTCGCGTCACTTTCGCTGCGAATGATTTTGGAAAAACTCCCCACGGATTTGAAGGCGCTGATCAATCAATTACCGGAAACGTCTGTGAAAGTCGTTCTGCCGGTGAATGCGATCATGAAGCAACTGCCCACCGGTTCGGTGAAGATGTCGCTCGTCAGTTTGTATCGCCAGGCGCCAAGCGGCACTTTCCGCAAAGCCGAAATCGAGGAAAGGCGCATGGTCGAGGTGCCGCTCGGTGAGATTTTCAAAAGCATCAATCCCGGACGGCTGAAGCGCCGCAACGACCAGCGCAGCTACGATGTGCCGGACGAAATCACCGGGCTCTTTGGAGAGAGCAATTCTTCACGGACGGTCAATCAACCAGTCGCAGCAGCAGCACCTGCCCAGTCGTCAGCAGTCGAGCAACCAAAGCCAGTTCAAATCCCGGGAGGTCAAACATCACGCGTTGTGGCTGGCAACAATGTCAGTAGTGCGCACGCTCAGGGTGAGCCTGTTGAAGCTGCGCCTGCACCGCTGAAGTTCGATGGTGAACTGTCACTCGGACTCTTTGAAGCTGCCGCCGGCTGGCCTGAGGGGATTCGCGGTGACCTTTCCATTCTCCCGGGCGAAACAAAAATTGTTGTGCCCGTCAGCGAAGTCAGTGCGGGTCTGCAGAAAGGCAAAGTCTTGTTCACTTGGGCGCAGCTTCGCGGCTACCTAAAACCCACGCCTCCTGACGGGATCAATATCCCGGAAGACACCCAGCTTTTGCTGCCGCTAAAAATTGTCGCTCCTGCATTTGTCATCGCGACTGGCGCGAAGAAACGCAGTTCCGCCAAAGCTGCGGTGAGCAAGGAACTCCCGGATTTTTTCGGTCCGGCTTCTGGACAAAAGCCCACCGCTCCTCCACCAGCCGCCGCTGCCCCTGTCGCACCTGAAGCACCAGAAGCGCTCGTAGCTCTTGCACCAACTGCCGCTCCCGTTACACCGCAGGAAGAGGCAACGCCAACAGCTCCGCTTACCTTGATTTCAGCATCGTCCCCAGTGGCAATGCAGCAGCCCGTTGCAGTGGTTGCGGCGGCATCAACAACTGCACCAAGCAGGGAGGCGCAAAATTTGGGTGAGCTTTTCAACGACACGGGCAAGACAAGTTGGAATCCTAGTGAACTCGTGAAGCTGACGTGCGGACTGCCGGGCGTGATCGGCGCTATCGTTGCACTTGAAGAGGGACTCGTCGTTGCACAAAAACTTCCCGAGGGAATCGAAGGAGACACCTTCGCTGCGTTCATGCCGCAGATTTTCAGCCGACTCGACAAATACACCGGCGAAATGCAACTCGGCGAAACCTCGGAGGTCTCGCTCGTCACATCGAATGGCCCGTGCCGTTTCTTCCGCAAAGGAAAAGTCTTTTTCGCCACTCTCGGTAAAACTGGAGCCACGCTGCCCGGCGGCCTCCACCTCATCGCCGAGGAACTCGCAACTCAAAACGCTTAAACATCGAACACTATGGCAATCATCAACCGAGCCACCAAGGAACTGCAGCTAAAGATCGTTTACTACGGTCCGGCAAAGAGCGGTAAAACGACCAACCTCGAACAAGTCCACGCCAACGTGCAGGTGCCCGATTCTGCCCCGAAGAGCAAGATGACCAGCCTCGCCACGAGCAGTGACCGCACGCTCTTCTTTGACTTCTTCCCGCTCGAAGCGACGACGATCAAGGGCTTCAAAACCAAGTTCTCGCTCTTCACCGTCCCCGGCCAGGTCATCTACAACGCCACGCGCCAAATCGTGCTGCGCGGCGTGGACGGTATCGTCTTCGTGGCCGACAGCCAATACGAGAAGATGGGCGAAAACATCGAGACCTTCGGCCACATGCTCGACAACTTGAAATCGCTGAACCTCAACATTGATGACATCCCCTACGTCATTCAATACAACAAGCGCGATATGGAGGATGCGGCCCCCGTCGAGTATCTGGAATACGTGCTCAACAACCGCGAAGTCCACGTCCCGTATTTCGAGGGCGTGGCCAACAAATGCGAAGGAGTCTTCGAGTCACTGAACATGATTACGAAGATGCTCATCCATAAATACCTCAACAAATAAATCACCTCGCGCAGGCGGGGAAAACTCCACCACATGGCCTTTCCACAACTCATAGAAGAAGACCTCGCATGTTTTGATCGCGTCCTTGAGGACCTGGTCAAAAAGAGCGAAGCAATGCTGGCGATGATCGTCGAAAAAGCCGGCTACCTCATCCATCAGTATGGCAGCAGCGAATCCGTGGACACGGTCACATTCGCCACCCTCGGCTCGAACGCATTCAACGCCACGCAATTCATGGCGCAGCTCGTGAACGAGAACAACTTCAGCAGCATGTATCAGCAGGGCGAGACCTACAGCACGCTCATCCTGAACATTGACGAACACTGCCTGCTCGTCCTCGTCTTCGGCACGCAGCAGACCGTTGGATCGATGAAATACTACGCCTCGCCCGCCGTGAAACAGATCGCCAACCAAATCAAAACCGCCTCCGCACGTGGCGACATGGGGCTCGATCTTTGCGACATGAATCCAGAAGACGTGAACACCCTCTTCAAGCGCACTTAAAATTGTCAGTGTAAAAGTTTTTCTGTAAATTGCTCTGCCTTTGCTGAGCCTGACTCCCCTGCGGGAGCGGCGAAGCGAAGGCGAGC
>JBEIQV010000288.1:0-4171 GCA_040376335.1 Verrucomicrobiia bacterium
ACGCAGACAGATACCAATGTCGTGCTGATTTTTGTGGATGATCTGGGATACGGTGAATTGGGCTGTTATGGCGCGACGAAGGTCAAGACGCCCAACATAGACAGCCTCGCGAAGGATGGGCGGATGTTCATGGATGCGCACGCGGTCTCGGCCGTCTGCACCCCTTCGCGATACAGTTTGCTAACCGGTGAATACGCCTGGAGAAAGGGCTACTGGACACCCATCTGGTTCGACCACGGTTTGATCATAGGCGAAAAGCAGATGACGATCGCGAGTCTATTCCAGAAGAAGGGCTATGCCACCGCGTGTATTGGCAAATGGCATCTCGGGTTTGGCGAAAAGAAGCCGGACTGGAATGGGGAACTCAGACCCGGCCCGCTGGAAGTCGGCTTCGATCATTACTTTGGCATTCCCGTGGTGAGCAGCCATCCGCCGTTTGTATATGTGGAGGATCATCACGTTCTTGGGCTCGACCCGGCGGATCCGTTTGTGTTTGGCGCTGCCGCCGAGGGAAAGATTTACACACGGAAGTTCCCCGACAAACGGCTTAAGGATGTCGGCGGAGCCAGGGCCGCGCATGCTTTGTATGATGACGAAGAAAGCGGCATCACAATGGCAACCAAAGCGGCCGGATGGATTCGCAAACAACGGGACAAGTCCTTCTTTCTCTACTTTGCGCCCGGGAACATTCATCACCCCTACACGCCGAATAACCGATTCAAGGGAACAAGCGAGTGCGGTCTTTATGGCGATTTCATCCACGAACTGGACTGGATGGTTGGTGAGGTGCTGCGTGCGCTCGATGATACCGGCGCTGCGAAGAATACCCTTGTTATCTTCACGAGCGACAACGGCGGGAACATTAATCCGTCCGGTGCCAAGAATGCCTGGATGGCCGGGCATCGGCTCAATGGTGAATTGCTGGGTTTCAAATTTGGTGCGTGGGAGGGTGGTCATCGCGTTCCGTTCATTGTCCGCTGGCCGGGGCATGTGCCCGCTGGCAGTCAATCCAGCCAGTTGATCTCGCACGTGGACATGCTAGGCACCATGGCGGCGCTTGCAAATGTTACATTGCCGCAAGGCGCAGGCCCCGACACCATCAACGTCCTGCCTGCATTGACAGGTGATCCGGCAAAACCTTTGCGCGAGTCGGTGGTGCTGGCGCCGCTCAAGTCGGCCAACCTTGCTCTTCGCTCCGGGCCGTGGGTTTACATCAGCGATCAGGGCTCTGGTGGATACGGCAACGGTCTGGCTGAACTGGCTTTCACCGGGGAGGTCAACAGTGATGTTACACCGGATGGAAAAATCAAACCGGATGCACCAAAAGAGCAGCTCTACAATCTTGAAAACGACCCGCGGCAGGCCGTGAACGTGATTCGCAAATATCCTGAAATAGCAGATGAAATGAGGATGCGGTTGAGCAATATCAAGACAGGCGTCAAGAGAGAGACTGCTGCTCCCTAAAAACCATGACCTTTCAGACCCAATCAATCCCTGACGCAGATCAATGCCCTGGCCCTCCACGGTAAGACCGTGCGCGGAAGCGAATTCCTTGCGGCCATCTTCCTACACCCATGAAAACTCTGTGTTTTGGCCTCATCTTCCTGTCCTCACTGTTCGTTCCGTTTGCGGCGGTTTCGGCTCCGCCCAACATCCTCTTCATCGTCGCTGATGACATGGGCTACGCCGATTGCGGCGTGCATGGCTGCAAGGATGTGCCGACGCCGAATCTCGATGCACTGGCGGCGGGTGGCGTGCGCTTCACCAATGGCTATGTCACGGGCACGGTGTGCAGCCCGACGCGCGCGGCGTTGATGACATCGCGCTATCACTATCGGGACGGCGTCTTCGACTGGATACCGCCGGGGAAGGCCGGGATGAATCCTGATGTGCCGACGGTCGCGGGCTATTTGAAAAAAGCCGGCTATCGGACTGCGATCGTGGGCAAGTGGCACCTTGGCGAACAGGAGGAATGTCAGCCGCTCAAGCGAGGATTCGACGAGTTCTATGGTTTCCTCGGCGGTGGACGGAGCTATTTCCCCGACCAGCTGAAAGCAGCAGGCGGCAAGGTGAATCACTACACCCAGATTGTGCGCGGCGCGGAGTCCGTCTTGGAAAAGGAATACACCACGCACGCCTTCGCTCGGGAGGCGGTCGAATTTCTGGAGCGGCAGAAAGGCAGCGCGCAGCCGTTCTTCCTCTATCTTGCGTTCAATGCAGTCCACACACCCATGGAGGCACCGGACGATTACCTCTCGCGTTTCACGAACATCGCGGACAAGAAGCGCCGCACCTATGCCGGTATGTTGTCCGCGATGGATGATGACATTGGCCGCGTGCTGAAAGCAGTGGACGAGGCTGGAGTGGAGGATAACACGCTCATCTGCTTCATCAGCGATAACGGCGGCCCCATCACCCGCAACGCACCGAATGCCTCGATGAACACACCTTTGCGAGCCGGCAAAGGTGAGACGTGGGAGGGCGGAATCCGCGTGCCGTTCTTCATGAAGTGGAAAGGGCATCTGAAAGCAGGCGCGACATTCACGGAGCCGGTTATTCAGATGGACATCACTGCGACAGCGCTCGCTCTGGCTGGCGTGAAAACGGATGCGAGGTGGGCGATTGACGGCGTGGACCTGCTTCCCTTCCTCAACGGCGTGAAAACCGCACCGCACGCGATGCTCTGCTGGGAATACGGCCAGCAATGGGCCATCCGCGAGGGCCAGTGGAAGCTCACCTACGCCATGCCGGACAAGACTGCGAAAACGCCGCTGCTCGGACTTTACGACCTGAGCAACGACATCGGCGAGGCCCACAATCTCGCCGCAGCGCATCCAGAGCGCGTGAAGCAACTGCAATCCGATTGGGCTGCCTGGCGGAAGAGCATGCTCGGCGACACACCGGCGGCGGACGTGAAACCCAAGGCGGCATACGACTCGCCGTAACCAAAGCGCTTCGCCAGCTTCGGGAACAATCCGAACTCACTGCGCGGGGCGGGTGACGCGAAAGTTCCGAATCTCTAGGTGGCTATGCACTGTGCGAAACGCAAACCACCCGCTGCTCAGCGGCGCTGGATCGCGGAACGTAAAAACCTTTTCACCATCGCGCCAAAACTCCGCGACGCCGTCGCGCGCCACGAGCCGGATGTGATAGGCTTGGTTGGCTACGAGTAAGAATTTCTTGTCCCGCAAATCATGCCCGGGCAGGAGCGGGCGGGCGGGTGTGCCATCGTAGCGGCGGAAGCGGGTGGTTGAGTTCGAGTTGCCGCCGTAGCCAACGTAATAGGTGAGCAGCGAGTCGTAGTCGGCGAACTTGCCCGAGCGAGCATGGCCCGGAGCAAACGGCGGTTCGGGTGAGCGTGAGTCGCTGGCCATCCAGAAACAGTTCATGTCCGACACGCGATCTTGCCGCCCGCCTGCGGAGACGACGGTGATGTCGTATTCGATCTGGACGGGAGCAGTGAGCTTTTCGCGAAGCCAGACCGTGCTGCCTGCAGCATCCTCGATGACGAGCACGCCGTCGCGTGCCGTCACGGTGCCTCCCGGCATTTGTTCGACGCTCCATGCGTTCATGCCGTGGTGAAAATCGTCGCGCACCAGCGGGTCCGGTGTTGTGGCACCAGTCAGACACAAACCAAACGAGGCGAAAATGAGAAGTGCGGGGCACAAGTGAGTCACAGCGAGGATTCAACTTCCTTGCAGAGGCAAAGTGGAGGACAAAATCAGGCACGGTCGCGACGGGTGCGATTAAGAGTGGCATCAGTCATGTGATCGAATTTCGGAAATAGAATGTTGTATCCACCACGCTGTAATCGGCACCCTTGCTTGCTCAAGCGTTGCCTTCACCCAATTGATAAATGAACACTGATTCCTGCCCCGCATTACGTCGTCTCCTCTTCGCAAGAAAAACATTCCTACCATGCACCCTGAGGGGAATGCTGATCGCGATCTCCGCACTGCCAGGCTTCGCAACTGCGGTCGAATCCAAGAAAGCCACGCCCGAAGTGGCAACCCCGTTTCTACTGAAGCAGAGTGCAGCGAGCGGCTTCGTCACCAGCCTCCGGTGTGCGGGGGATGTCGCCAGTGTCGAGTTCATCCGGGCAGGTTTTGCCATCGGACCTGTAACGCTGCGGGTCCGCATGGGTGGCGAGCCATGGCGTGAGATCCACGAG
>JBEIQV010000307.1:0-3793 GCA_040376335.1 Verrucomicrobiia bacterium
GAGCGCGCATTTATCGCCTGCTTTTTCCTGCTCGGAATTCAAGAGCGCAGTCAGCCGTTTCACCTCCTCCGCGTGCTTCGGTTCGGCGGCGAGATCGTGCATTTCGGCGGGATCGGCGCTCAGGTCGAAGATCTGAGTTTTGTTGAGCTTTGGATAAACGATCAGTTTCCAGCGATCATCGCGTATTGCGCGTTGCAAGTCCGTGTATGCGGTGAGGAGCGCGGAACGTGGTGACCCGGTGTTGCCTGCGATGACTTGCGCGAGACTGCGGCCCTCGCTGCCTTCGGGCGACGCGACTCCCGTGAATTCACCGAGGGTCGGGAAAATATCGAGCAGGTAGCAAAGAGCGTCCGCTTTTTTCCCGCGTGGAATCCCCGGCCCCGAAAATATCAGCGGCGCGTGCATGGAGTGATCGTAGAGGTTCTGTTTTCCGAAAAGCCCGTGGCTCCCGATGGCAAGTCCGTGGTCGCTCGAAAAAACAACCAGCGTGCGCTCCGCCTGTCCGCTCTCTGCTAGCGCCGCGAGGATGCGCCCGATCTGCTCGTCCAAAAACTCGATGGACGCATAGTAATCCGCCAGATGCTGCCGGACGATCTCCGGCGTGCGCGGCCACGGTGCGAGCACTTCATCGCGGATCGTGAGTGCGCCGTTGTTGAAGGGATGCTGGGGGAGGAAATTCGCGGGCACCGGCGGTTTCGCGGCGTTGTATCGTTCGTGAAATTGTAGCGGTGCAACGCGGGGATCGTGCGGCGCATTGAAAGCCACGTAGCAAAGAAATGGCTGCGCACTTTTTTGCTGCTTCAGAAAATCCACAGCGGTATCCGCGAAAATCTTCACCGAGTGCTCACCGCTTTGCCGCTTGTTTTCAAGCGTGTGCGTGGCCGAAATATCCTGCAACGGCAGCTTGTAGGGATTGCCCATGCCGCCGAGGAAAAGCGCCCTGCCCTGCTGGAAACTTCGCAGCAATGACTCCCCGCCATTGTGCCACTTGCCGGTGATGAACGTGGTGTAGCCCGCTTGCGCAAACATCTCCGGCCATGTCGTCTGCCCGGCGAGATTTTCCTTCACCTGAAAGAGCGTGCGCCCGGTCATCAGCATTGCGCGCGATGGCACGCACACCGCGCCCTGCTGCGCACCCATGCAATATGCGCGCGTGAACGTCGTGCCCTGCGCTACGAGTTGATCCAGATTGGGCGTGTGGATGTTCCCATTTCCCAGCGCAGCGATGGTGTCCGCGCGCTGATCGTCGGTGAAAAGAAAAAGGATGTTCGGCTTTTCAATCTCAGCCGCACGCGACGGCACACACAGCAGGCAAAGAACTGCGGCAGTGCGTGTGAAAAGTCGTCGCATGGCGACATGCCTACTTCGCCGGGATTTCGTTCAGCGTGTAATAGCCGACGGGATGCAGCACGGGCTTGCCGGTTGCGGATCTCACCCCGTCAAAATGCAGCTCGTGGATGTGCCCTTTCGTGAGCACATCGAACGTGAGCCGCACCGATTTGTTGTCGGGCGCGACGACTGCGCTCGTGATTTTCGGATTCACATCCGCGATCTCAGGCCCGCCGTAGTCGGCATGGTATTGGTAGGTAAATTCGCGCGCCTTGTAGCTCGCAACATCGCCAGCAGTGACCGGGTCCACAGGCTCGGTGAAAGACAGCTCGAAGCCGTCGGGCTTGGCGCGCATTTCATGGACTTCAAAGGGAACCTTGCCCGTCCAGTCCACGCGCTCGAAGTGAAACGGCTTGCCGCCTTTCGCGCCCCAACCGCGATCTGAACCGCCCGCAAAAAGCTGGCCGTCGTCCGTCATGTGCCCGCCGATGGGGCCGGACTTGAAGCCCTTCAAAAACGGGAACACGACACCTTGTTTCACACCGTTCACTTCCTCCAAAAAGACACGCGAGATGTTCGAGTGACTTTGGTCTGCAACGAAGAGCTGTTTTTGAAAAGGGCCGAACTTTCCCTTGCTCAAATCGCAGACGATGAAGGACGACGAATTTCCGATTTTCCCGTGCACCATATACACGGCGGGCGGGACGAGTTCCTTGATACGCTCGCGTTCGGTGACCATGCGGCTTTTGTTTTTCGGATCAGGCGGACGCACGCCCATGTTGGGCGCTTTTTCATACCATCTATTTCCACCGGGGTGGCCTTGAAACGACCCCGGCTTCAAATGCTGGAGCGTGCTCGACCCATGCCACGGCCCCTGGTTGTCCGTGTAATAAACTTCGCCATCCGCATCGAAGCCCAGCCCTGCGGGCGAGCGAATCCCGCTGCACGTCGGCTCCATCGTGCCGTCGGGCTTAATACGAAGCGCCCAGCCCCGGAAATCCGTGTTGCTGTTGAACGATCCCGAAAGGCACAGCACGACCCAGAGGTCGCCGTTTTTGTCATGGCGCGAGCCGAAGGCATATTCGTGGTAGTCCCCGCAAATGCCCCATTTGTCCGACATCGTCGCAAACGTATCCGCGCGTCCGTCGCCATCATCGTCCGTGAGTTTCGTCACCTCGTAGCGATTCGTCTGGTAGAGCGCGCCGCCCTTCCACGCGAGACCGAGCACCTCGTGCTGGCCGGAGGCAAAAAGCTGATACTTCACCTTCGACGGATCGCCATTGGCGTCGGACACCGTCCAGATTTCACCGCGCCGAGTGCCGAGCGCAAGCTTGCCACCGGGGAGAAGCTCGATGGAGCCGACCTCCATCGCCGTTTCCTTCGGCGTCTCGAACGTGGTGATTTTATAAAAATCCGATTCCTGATCCGCCGCGCCCGCGAGCGCGGTAGTGATGATAAGAGCTGTGAGGATGCTGAGAGTTTTCATTGGGAAAAAGTGCGGGTGGTTGCTTAGTGCTTCACGGTGTCGGTCGGCCACGCGTAGGTGATTTTCATTTCGGCACGCGCCGGGACGAGGAGATTCCTGCCCCCGACCTGCGCGCCCTCGGCGGCGATGCGGAATGCATTTTGAAAATCGCGTTTGTTCAGCGAAAGGCGGCCATTGTTCACGAGAAAGCCACCGCCCTCCGGCGTGATGGACGCGCCGAACCCGACGCGCAGGTAGGCGTTCGCGGGAATCGGCCCGGTCAGTTTCAGCGTGCGAATCAGCTTCGCCTCGCCCTTCGCCGCGTCGCCTACCACATCATAACGGTCGCTCACTTTCACGCCGTTCCACTCATAGAGGAAAGTCGGGTAGCGTTTCGCATCCAACTTGTAGCCCTTCCACGTGTAGCCATCGGCCCACTGTATATTTGACCTCGGCCAATCTGCATCCACGGAGGAAAGCACCGCGAAGGGCTGCGAAAGACCGCTCACCGGCTGGAAGACATCGTAGCCCAACGGCCCCTGCTCGCCAGCGCCGCGATCCGTCCAATGCTTCGCCGTGTCAATGAACCCGCCGCGCCAGACCATCACGAGATTCATTTGCTCCGCGCTCCATGCGAGATTCACACCGCCGGGATAGCCCACGCCGATTCCGCGATTGCCCGCAGCGGAGATGAAGTTCCGATAAATCACAGCCTCCTGCCCGACGAGCAGCGGCATCTTCGGCCCGCCGTCCGTCTTCGTCTTTTTCACCTCGCCGCCCCACGTCGGCGGCACCCACTTCGAAAGCGGAGTCGCGGCGAAATCTCCGCCGCGCCACGCCGCGAAAATCTGCGCCTCGCCCGTTCCCTGTAAATACTCCAATCGGAAATCATGCTCGCCCGCCTTTAAGACCACTTTCCCGTCCTTGATCTCCGCCGACGAATGAACACCGTCGAGTTCCACCACCTTCTTGCCATCCACCAAAAGCCGCGCGCCATCA
>JBEIQV010000107.1:0-10405 GCA_040376335.1 Verrucomicrobiia bacterium
CACCAAGGTGTAACTTCCATTCGATAAAAAATTTCGAAACCCTGCTCATCATCGATTTTGATCAGCGGCGCGACGGCGGATTGCAAGTCGTCACTAAATTCATAGAAGTAATAGCCCAGCCCGACCGTGTCCTTTTCTCGCCCAGGAACCATGCCGTTTGCCAAAATACCCATGACAACGGACCGCTGCACGGGATTGGGATTCCCGTCGGCAATTGCGCCTTTGAAAAACAGCCCCACGCCCCTACCCGCCCCACCCGACTCTTCATAGACGTAGTGGGAGGCATCCAAGGCAACATTGAAGGAGCCTTTCTGTGTCGTGGTTTGGAGATCAGAGGGCAGGAGCACTTCACTAAGGTTTACCCCCTCCTTTGTCGAGTAGGTTCCGGACAACCCCATGCTTGTTCTACGCTCAAGCATACTTCCGTTCCATTTCACTCCCAGTTGGGAAGTTACCCCGTTACCAAACAGATCACCGGGCAGGTAATCGAGCGTGCGGTCCTCCGTATCGTAAACCATGAAGGTGAAGGTAAACGGATCGGTCCGCACGCTGAGAATGGCTCCCATCAGAACGGGCGGGGTGATGCCCGTGAGTGGCGCGGCAAATGCAAGGTTCATGAATCGAGTGTTGCCCCAGCCGCCCAAAAAGGCGTCCCCCGCGAGTAAATCGACAGCATTGATCTTGCCCAGCATCAGCGTGGCTTTATCCCCGAACTGTTGCGTGAGGTAAATGGACGAAAAGACAAACTCTTCCAAATCGGCTACCGGCAGCATCATCCCCGTGTTTCCGGGCAGGAACGCTCCACCACGGTTCGCAAGCAGTTGTCCATATTTCAGCTCGCCATGCGTTCTGATTCCGCCCCCCTCCCACAGACCAAGCTTAGCGGCATCCAGGTTCAAAAAAACATCCACGCGCCCACCCCAATCAAAATCTTGGTTCCGATCACCAGAAACGGAACCTTGGTAAAAGTGGGTGGACTCCAATCCAAGACTCACCCCGCGCTGCAGTAGTTGTGCACGCAGGCCGCCCCAGTTGCCAGTAAGTTCCCTGGGAAACAGCGCTGGTGCCTGAGCGGCGTTGAGAACCATCCCGGACCGGGCGGTGTTGTCATCGCCGGCCCATGACACAGAGCCCAGCAAGCCCATCAGACAGATCAGCAGATGAGTTGAGATAAATGGCTTGGCAATTCCCATAGAAAATCGGGTGTGCGTGGCGGCACTGACTTGCCCAAGGCGAAAAGCACCAAGTAATACCTTGTTTCGAGCAGGCGGTTTCATAAGTTTTCGCTCCACGGTTATTGAAACAGTCAAGATTAGCTACATCATCGGCTTTCGCGGGCTGTAGGATTCCAGTAACTGGGCTGAAAAGGTGTTCAAAGCTCAACATGGCAGATTAAAGACTGGCCGGCGCGTTTGTGCTCTCCCATGATGGCATCAGCGATTGCATCCCAGAGAGCAATGCGCGAACGCAGGGCGACCACGGCAGCCGCACTGGCCTCCCGGCCTTTGTGCTGCCCGTCCTCACACAACAATTCCACCATTTGGCGGCCCAGTTCGCCGTGCTCATCGCCGTCCAGTTCGATGTGCCGGTCCAGATAATACCGCAGCGTGCCCAGCCGATCAGGAAACCGCCGCTGCAACTGTTCCACCAATTGGCTGAACAACTGCGGAATCAAATCCTCTCGGCCATAAGTGAATGCCGCCGCAATCTCATGCACTTGGCCATGGTCGATCAGCCCGAACGTTTGCTGGACAAACGCAGCCACTGGTGCAGGCACAGCCGCGCTCCGGAGAGCCGCAGAAACCGGATCGCCCGCCCGCAGCCCCGCGATAAACGTATCGATCCGAGTTGTATCCGCCCCAACCTCCCGCATGGCTTGCAGGTAAAGTTCAAAATGACTAATCGCCGGCCCGGCCGGCATGCAGTCGCTTTCCTCGCCCAGGACAATCTCGTTCACCAATCGGCGCACCCGAGCATCCCCGATGGGCAGCCATGGCACCCCCACACAGGTCAGCCTCATCTGCAACGCCTTTAGCAGCGACATGAAATCCCATACCGCAAAAACATGATACTCCATGAACAGCGCGAGGTGCTCCATCGTGCTGATAGAGGGATAAAGCCGATGCGCCAGCAAAGTTTGGCGGGATCCGCTTATGTCATTAGCAATGTCTTGAGATAAATGATTCATTTTGATGATGAACTGATGAAGCACCGGTCTCCAAAACTCAGAAACGAATATCGGGACTGATGGGATGCAAAAGAGTGCCCACAGTTCTCCAAGTCGGCGTCGGCCAGCTCGCGGTGCACGCGGTGGAGGCTACCCATGAGGGTGCCGAGTTTGCGGGCATCGGTCAAGAGGGTCTGTTGGCGGCGGTCGCGGAAGCCGCGTTGGGCGGCGGCGTTTTTGTTTTTCGCGAGGAACCAGAGGCAGACGGGAATCTGCGTGATTTAGAAGACCTGGCCGGGGAGGGCGACCATGCAGTCCACGAAGTCGGCCTCGATGAGGGCGCGGCGGGTATCGCGTTGCCTTGGCAGGCTCTGCGAATTGGTTGACCGCGTTTTGGAATGCGCTCCGCGCGGGCAGTCGCCGGACTGGTTGGATGACATGCTGCCGTTGGCGAGGACGAAGCCGGCCATACCCTGCGGCGCGAGACGGTGGATGAAGTGCTGCATCAGCGGCAGGATTTTTTTTAGCTGCTTGCTCAGCGTGTTCTCGCCTTAATTGGTGAAAAACTTTTTCGGTGCGATAGGCGGTGTTCCATCATGAGTTTTCGGAGGGTAGAGAGCGCGGAGTGAACGTCCAGATTGAAGCTCTCTCCTGCCTGACAAATGCAGGACAAACGGCTTCACTTTTACCTGCAATTCTTCCACCCAGCTTCCACCAGCATAAAGAAAAATTCCCAGTTAAAATTCTGCACCTGCCCACCCTCGAAGTATCACCTGACTTTGGTCAAATCCATGCTATCAGCGTAACCTATGAAAACGATTGCGCTGGTCTTGAGTCTGGCGGTATTCGCGTTGGCAGAGCCGCCGCCCGGCTACGAACTCAAGTGGAACGATGAGTTCGATGGAGAGAAACTCGATTTGCAAAAATGGAACCACTGGCTTCCCGGCAAACGCCGAGATGCCGTGAACACTCCGGATGCCGTGAGCGTCGCCGATGGAAAACTCACCATCACCACCTACACCGAAGGCGGGCAGCACTACACGGGCATGGTTTCCACCGAGGGTAAATACGAACGCGCGTTCGGATATTGGGAGGCACGCATCCAGTGGGGCGATGCACCGGCCACTTGGTCAGCATTTTGGATCATCTCAGCGCCGATGATGCTGCCGCACATGGGCGAGCATATCCGCAACGTGGCAAAAGCCGGGAACGAAGTGGATTTTGTCGAGCATCGCAGCGTGGACGAAGAGGGAAAACCCATGGCCGGAAAAGCGAACTTCACGCTGCACTGGGACGGCTACGCCGAGCACCGAAACGGCTCCGGCTTTCTCACGCCCGATCTCAAACTCGACGAAGGCTTCCACATCTACGGCTGCGAATGGAGCGAGACCGGCTACCGCTTTTTCATAGACGGTAAAATGCTTTGGGAAACACGCGGCCCCGTGTCGAAGCGCCCGCAATTCACTATCCTCAGCACCGAGGTGGACAATCAATCCTGGGCATGGCGCATTCCGCAGGAAGGCTACGGCAATCGCACAACGAGCAAGGTGAAGATGGTCGTGGACTACGTGCGCATCTACGAAAAACCGCAGAAGCCGTAACAGCAGAGACCCGTCTTTGATGGAGAAACAGTAAGACGGACCATGCCGCGAAACACGCAGTCCCATGCTGACCCTGCGGTTTAGAACTTACCCCGCCGCATCACACGCACGTCGGACTCAAAAGCGATCATGCCGTAGCGGGGGAAAAATTCCGCTTCAAGGCGAGCGAGTAAAACCACTGCGGCGTCAGGCTGAAGCACTACTTCGATTTGCACGTTCGCAAATTCCTTCATCTCGCCGGTGCGCTCGCCGCCCGTGCCGTTGCCCTCGACAGGAAAATGCGTGCAGCCGTGCGCGCCGACCTCGCCAAGCAGCTTTTTCACCGGCTCGAGCGCGTAGGCTTCGCAGACAATCGTGATCAGTTTCATCGGGTGGGTGTTCATGACTTCAAAGGTAGATTGCGCGGGCGACCGCGAGGTAGATGGGGATGCCGACGGTGATGTTGAAAGGGAAAGTGATGGCGAGCGACGACGTGAGGTAAAGCGTGGGATTTGCCTCGGGCAGCGACATGCGGATCGCGGCGGGCGCGGCGATGTAGGAGGCGCTCGATGAGAGCACGCCGAGCAGCGTCGCGCCGCCGAGGCTGAGACCGGTAAATTTGCCAAGGAGAACGCCGAGCGCGCCATTCACAAGCGGCACGAGGATACCGAAGCCGAGCAGGAAAGGGCCGACTTTCCGCAGATCGCCCACGCGCCGTCCGGCGACTACGCCCATCTCTAAGAGGAAGAGCGCGAGCACACCCTGGAACGGCGTGACGAAGAACGGCTCGACCTTCTTCATCCCCGGCTCGCCGCAGAGCCATCCGACGATGAGCGCACCGACGAGCAGGAAGATGCTACGGCCAAACAACGCCTCATGCATGGCGGTGCGCAGTGAAGCGGCCGATGATGCTCCAGTCTTCTTCAAGGCCATTTTTCCGAGCACCACACCGACGAGGATGGCGGGAGCTTCCATGACGGCGAGAAACGCGGTGGCGTAGTTCTCGAAGGGTTGTTCGATGGCTTTGAGGTAGTTCGTCGCAGCGATGAAAGTGACCGCGCTGACCGAGCCGTAGTGCGCGGCGATCGCGGCGGAATCCACGCCGGGAAGTTTTCCGCCGAAGCGCAGCAGCGGATACGTCCACAGCGGGATGAGCGCGCCGAGCGCCATCGCGGCGAGCGCGGGAAGCCACACCTTCGCGATGCCAGCCTCCGAAATGGCGACGCCGCCTTTGAAACCAATCGCGACAAGCAGATAGATCGTGAGGCCGACGTAGAGCGGCTCGGGAAATTTCAAGTCGCTCTTCGTGATCGCAGCGATGAGGCCTAGGACGAAGAAGAGGACTGCGGGCGAGAGCAGGTTGGCTCGAATGGCATCGAGTATTTCCATTTCAGTGGCACGGACAGTCTCTTTTGGTCCGGAAGTGAGCGAGTTCTTTCACCGACAAGGACTACTCCGCAGGCGGCCACACCACGAGCACCGGACGCTGGCTGCCCTGCAGAATGGCGAGCGAGACGGAGCCGAGCACCTTCGCGGTGAAGCCGGGCCGCGTGTGGCTGCCGACGCAGATGACATCCGCACCGAAGCGCTCAGCCGCCGCGCGGATCGCCTCGGCGGTTTCACGGCTCTCGGTGACCTCGACCTCGGTGGTGATGCCGCGCGCTTCCGCTTCGCGGGGCGCGAGCGCTCGCAGTTTTGCCTCGGCCTCGGCAACCTGCTGAGGGGGTCGGGAGGGCTCGATGACATGCACGAGGCGCACGGTGCCCCCGGGCTGGACGATCGAATACCCGTGGGGCGCGGCGAAGCCGTGGGGCGCGTTGAGATCGACTGCAACGAGCACACGGCGGCATTCGCGAATACGAGGCCCGGCCATTGGCTCAGCAGCGGGCGTGGGCACGCAGGCCACGCTCATCGGCGCGTGGTGCAGGATGCCGCGCGAGATCGAGCCGTGGCGGAGTCTGTCGAGCCCCTGCCATTGATGCGTGCCGACGACGACGAGATCGGCATGCGACTCGATGGCCATTTCCACGAGCGGAATATCCGCGCGGCCCCAGTTACCGCGCACCGTGACGCGCACATTTTCACTGCCGAGGAGGCGGGTGACTTTTTCCCGAAGATCGCGCTCCAGCACGCCTTGCATCGCAGGCGGATTCCCGCGCAAGCCCAGCGGACCGGAGACACCGAGTCGCGCTGCTTCCTCCGGCGGCCAGTCCACGTAACCGGCGATGACCTCGACCGGCCCGAGTTGCTGCAACTCCGCAACCCAGCGTAGCGCCGCATCGGAACTGGCGGTGAAATCCGCGCCGACAAAAACCTTCAGCGGTCGCTCGCCCCGTGCCCACGCCGCGAAAGGTGCGGCATCGCGCACCACCAGCGTAGGCACCGGCGAAGTTTCCGCGATGCGCTCAGCAATGTTGCCGATCAACCAGCGTCCCGCCCACGTCGAACCCATGCCGGACGCGCCCACGACCACGAGGCGTGCAAGCGCCTGTGCAGCGAACTGCGCGACGCCATCGTCCGGCACTCCGCACAACAGTTTTTCCTCGAAAGTGAGGCCGAGGCCGCGCAACCGCTCAGCCTGCTCCGCCAGCCGCGGGCGGTCGTCATTCATCAGCCGCTTGCGCAGGTTCTCGGGGAATTCGCCGCGCTCATCGGCGCTACGAACAAGGATCAGAGGCGCGCTGCACCGCCGCGCGAACGCGTCGGCCACGATGGCTGCTTGCACCGCATTCTCAGAAAAATCAGTGCCGCAGATGATGGGTTTGGTTTCGGTGGTGTTCATAGGTCTTTTCAAATTTTGGAGTTGGTTGGATTCAAGGATGTCTACTTCAAATCACGCCCTTCACGAGGTTGGCGATGCCCGCGCCCTGGAGTTGCTGGCTCTGCTCGGTGATCTGCCCGGTGTATTTTTCGGCGAGCGCTTTCCCCTGTGCGAGAAGCGGCGTGTATTTGGATTTCAGCGTCTCGATGCTCAGGCTGCGCCCGCTGTCGTAGTAGAGCTTCGCGAGCTGACCGAGCGCGTAGGTGGCACCGAAGGACATGGCGATGCCGGTGGCGGTGCTGCCGAGCGTGCCGCCCAATTTGCCGGCGACGGTTTTGCCGAGTCCCTTCATGAGCCGGCGCGCGAAGCCCTCGAAGACCTGCGAGGCGAGGCCCAGGCCGACGGTAGCGATGAATTCGCCGATGGATTTGCGGTCGAGTTCAAAGCCGCGCTGTTTGCCGATGCGATAGACCATCTTCGATTGCAGCGGCAGGATGGCGAGGGTGGCCATGGATTGCGGGAGCAATTCCAGCGCGCCAGCGACGATAGCGTAGCGGAGGACCATGGCGTCGGTCTCCTCGCTTTGCGCAGGTGCTGGTGAAGCCACGGGAATGGTCGCGAGCGCGGCGGCCTCGGAGTCCGCAGGCTGCGTGGTGCTCGCGGGCAGGGCGAGGGCGGCGCGAAGTTGATCGAGGAATTGCCGCTCCGCAGGGTTGCACACGTCGTCAGCATCGCACACGCAGACCGCCATCTCGTAGGCGAGTTCGCGCGAGCCGGGCGTGACGAGTCGTGCGGCGACGGCGGAGATCTCAGGTTTGTTCAGCAGCACGTCCTGATAAAGCGTGGTGAAATCCACCTCCCCGCCAGCCAGCGAGTCGGTGATCTTTTTCATCTGCTGGCGTTCGCGCTCGTGTTTGTCGCCATCGGCGAAGGACGCGATCAGGCAGAGAGTGAGGATGGATTCGGTTTCGGATGTGGTGAGTGCAGGCATATGGTTAAAAAAAGCTAGGGTTTGGTTTTCGTCACGCGGTTCGCGAGAGCTTTGCGCGGAGCGCATCGAGTTGGGAGCGCAAGACAGCGAGTTGCTGGTCGAGCGCGGTCACGTCGCTCAGGACGTTGCCTTTTTCCGCTTTGGATCGGGCGGCTTTCTTCAGGTCGTCGAGTTCGGTGTGCATTTCTGCCATGCTGTTCATGACGATGCCGATGAAGAGGTTCAGCATGATCATCGTGCCGAGAAGAATGAAGCTCACGAAGTAAGGTGTGGTCGCGAAGGGCGCGGCGGCTTGCGCGCTGTCATACATGGTCCTCCAGTCATCGAGCGTGATCATCTGGAAAAGCGCGAGCAGGGCGGCTGGCAGGCTGCCGAAATACTCGGGAGACGCCTTCCCAAACAAATGAACCCCAGTGACTGCATAGATGTAGAAAATTAGTCCGAGGAGCAATCCGACGTAGCCCATGGAACTCAGACTTTTGATAAGCGCGCCCACGAGGAGTTGCAGCTTCGGGAGCGCGGTGACGAGCCGGAGCAACCGCAGCGTGCGGACGAGGCGCAGCACCGCGGCAAATGGTCCGCCGACGGGCAGGATGCAGAGCGCGACGATGGTAAAGTCGAAGACGTTCCAGCCATCGCGGAAGTAATCGAGCGGGCGGCGTCCGTGGGAAGCTAGCTTCAGCACGATCTCGATGATGAAGATCGTGAGCACCGCCAGGTCGAGCGCGTGCAGCAAAGCGCCGTGTTGCGCGAGCATGGCGGCGCTGGTTTCCACGCCGGCCAGCACGCCCGCGAGGAGGATTACCGCGATGATGATCGCGCGGAATGGCTTCGAATCAACGATGTGTTTTGCGAGGTGGGTCATGCGGCGGCGGCAGCGTTTTTCATGGGCCGAGGTGCAGCCGTCGCGAGGGCGCGCTCGATCAAGATCTTGTCCACGGCCGTGCGATCCATGTCGATGATCTCGAAGCGAAGGCCGGCGCGGGTAAAGCAGTCGCCCTCGCGCGGGTGGCCTGCGAGTTGGTCGCCGACGAACGCGGCGAGGGTCGCGCTCGCGTCGGCGGCGGGCGGCGCGATTGCCACGCCGAGCAGGGCGGCGAGTTTGGCGAGGTCGTATTGGCCATCAACCAGCCATGAGCCGTCCGGGCGCTGTCGGGCCTCGGGTCGCAGGCGGTCTTCGAGCGAAGGAATGTCACCGACGATGGCCTCCAGCACGTCCACCAACGTCACGAGTCCGAGCGCGCGGCCATCGGGTTCGCGCACCACGGCGAGATGCACGCCGGTGCGTTTGAATTGGTTGAGGACATCCAGCACCGGCTCGTCCAGCGCGATGAACAGCGGGCTGGTGAGCAGATCGGTCACGCGCACCGGAGTCCCCGCCGCGAGATTCGCATAGATGGATTTCACCGTGACCACGCCGACGATGTGATCGCGATCCTCGGCAAAAACCGGATAGCTCGAATGGCCGGAAACGACGATCTTGTGCCACAGCGTTTCCTGCGTGTCGGCGAGACTCACGAAGACCAGCTTGGCCCGCGGCGTCATGATTTCCCGCACTGGCCGCCGATCGAAGGAAAGCACGGAGTCCACCATGCGCGGCTCCTCCTTGAGAAAGACGCCGCTCTCGCGGCCTTCGCTCAAAAGCAAACGCACCTCGTCTTCCGAAACCGAGTCCGGCTTGCCAGGCTTCACATGCAGCAAGCGCAGCAGCACGTCGGTCGCGCCGCTGAGCACATGGACGACCGGCTGCGCGAGGCGGCTGAGTAACTCGATGGGCCGCGAGAGACAGATGGCGATCTTCTCCGGGGCGGCCAGCGCGATGCGTTTCGGCGCAAGTTCGCCGATGATGACCGAGAGGAACGCGAGCGCCAACACGACGACACCCACGCTCAAAACCTCGGCATACGGTGCAAGTCCGGGCAGCGGTTTCAGCGCTGCGGCAAGCGTGGCCGCCAGAGTGGCGCCGCTGAAGGCTCCCGCCAGCAGTCCAATCAACGTAATGCCGATCTGGACTGTGGGCAGAAAGCGATTCGGAGCCTCGGCCAGACGGAGGGCCGCACTCGCGCCTGCATCACCCGCTGCAGCCATTTCCTTGAGCCGCGACTTTCGCGAAGACACGACTGCCATCTCGCTCATGGCAAAGACTCCATTCGCCACGAACAGCGCGAGCACGATGAGGATTTCGACAAGAACGATATTCATCATGGGTGTTCAGGAGTTGCCCCTGGGGCATGGCCGATGCGTATCAAGGCTTTCTTGGGTCGCAGCAGCGACACGACGATCGAGGCGGCAAGCACGGTCACGATGACGCCGAGCGAGACGAGCGTGTCGATCTTGTAAGGTGTATGACCGAGCAGCATCTTCACGCCGACGAAGGCGAGCACGACACCCAGGCCGATCTTGAGATAGTGGAATTTATCCATCACCCCCGCGAGGGCGAAGTAGAGCGAGCGCAGGCCGAGGATGGCGAAGACGTTCGAGGTATAGACGATGAAGGGATCCTTGGTGACAGCGAAGATCGCGGGGATGGAATCGACCGCAAAAATGAGGTCGGAGAACTCGACGAGCAGCAGCACAACAAAAAGCGGCGTGGCCATGCGGACACCTTTTTCCCGCACGAAGAATTTATCGCCGCGATAGTCGTTCGTCACCGGCATGAGTTTCTTAAACCAGCGGACCAGCGGGTTGCGCTCGGGATGAATCTCTTCCTCGCGCTTCACGATCATCTTGATGCCCGTGAGAATAAGAAACGCGCCGAAGATGTAGATAATCCACGTGAAGCGCTCGATCAATGCGGCCCCGAGGAAGATCATGACCGCGCGCATGATCAGCGCTCCGAGGATGCCCCAGAAGAGCACCTTGTGCTGATAGAGCGGCGGCACCGCGAAGTAGGAGAAGAGCAGTGC
>JBEIQV010000108.1:0-10400 GCA_040376335.1 Verrucomicrobiia bacterium
ACCGTCGAGGCGCGGAAAGATGAAATAGGCGATCTGACGGAGGCGTTTCGGCGCGTAGTCGAGACGGGCCGACGGGATCGCGAGCGGATGTTGCAAAACAACAACGAGCTTCAGGCAATGAACGCGCAGTTGGAAACGGCAAATCAGCAGGTGAAGTCGTTCGCCTTCAAGGCCGGCGAGGCAAACATCGCCAAGCGCGACTTCCTCGCTGTGATGAGCCATGAAATCCGCACGCCGGTGAATGGAATTATAGGTATGGCCGAGCTGGCATCACAGACTGAACTCACGGCAGGGCAGCGCGATTATCTCGATACGATTAACTCGTGCGCCGAGTCGCTGCTGGTGCTGCTCAATGACGTGCTCGATTTTTCCAAAATCGAGGCGGGCAAGCTGGAGTTGGAACGCACAGAATTCAGCTTGCGGGATCTCCTCGGCGAGGCGCTCACGACCCTGGCTCCACGTGCTCACAACAAAAACCTCGAATTGCTTCTGCATATCCGCCCAGAGGTGCCTGACATCCTCGTCGGCGATCCGCACCGTCTGCGTCAGATCGTGGTGAATCTCGTGGGCAACGCGCTGAAATTTACCGAAAAAGGCGAAGTGCTTGTGCGTGTGGAAAATTCAAAGTGGATCGAGGGCAACGCCGAACTCGCCTTTGCGATTGCTGACACGGGCATCGGCATTCCGAGCGAGCGCGTGGAGACGATCTTTTCGCCATTCAGTCAGGCAGACTACTCGACGACGCGGCGTTTTGGCGGCACCGGGCTCGGGCTGGCAATCACTCAGCAGCTTGTGGGTCTGATGCAAGGTGAGATGAAGGTGGAAAGCGAAGTGGGAAAGGGGAGTATATTTCGATTCAGCGCGCGCTTTGGCTACCAGAAGCCCGATGCAGACACGCGTGACTACGCAATGGACAATTTCAGCGGGTTGCGCGCTCTTGTGCTGGATGCGCATCCGAACAGCCTGCGCATCACCACCGAACTGCTCAGTGCGTGGCAGATACAGGCCGAGCCTGTGCGCGATGTCGTTGCGGCGCTCAAGGAGCTTCGCAGTGCAGCGGCTGCGGGAAAGCCGTTCGACCTTTTCATCGCCGATGCCGTGCGCCCGGAGAGTCCCGGCGTGAAACTCGCCTCGACCATAGATAGCTATTCAGAACTCATTTCCACCCGTGTCGTGCTACTCGTCTCATCACCGCGGCGTGGTGAAATGGATCGCTATCGCCATGCGGCGATTCGAGCTACGCTCATCAAACCCGTGACCACCCGTTCGCTACGTGTGGCGCTTTCCAAGGCAATGGCGGATGCAAAAAATGATTCCGGAATGTCTGTTCCGAGAAGCACGATGCCTGCACAGCGACCACTCGCCGTGCTTGTGGCGGAGGACAACGCAGTCAATCAGCGGCTGGCAAAACTGAATCTCGAAGGGTGGGGACACGAAGTTGTTGTTGCGAATGACGGGCAGGAGGCCGTGGATAGATATAAAGAACGCGAGTTCGACATTGTGCTAATGGATCTCCAAATGCCACGGCTCAGCGGATTCGAGGCAGCAACCGCCATTCGCGCCATTGAAAAGATGCGAAGTGCGAAACGCACGCCCATCCTTGCGCTGAGTGCAAACGTTCTCAAAGGCGTTCGCGATGAATGTTCAAAAAGCGGGATGGATGGCTACGTCTCAAAGCCCGTCCGTCAGCAGGAACTCGTCAGTGCGATGTCCCATGTCATCCCAAAATTATTCACTGACTCGGATTCCGGGAGCTCATTTCTAAAGACTCAAGCTGGCAGAAAACAGCAGCAGGCTTTAACTAAACCCGCCGCGCCTGCGGAGGCAGTGCAGACAGATGTTCAAAGCGAACCTCTCAGGACGGACCTCACGCCCCAGAATTTAGAATTCTCAGGGCCTTTGGTCTCCGAACCCGCCCAGCCATTGGTCGAGACATCCATCGCGCCGCCGCCTTTTGATCAAGAGTTACTCATGAACAATATCGGCAATGACATGGTTATGCTCGCGGAGGTCATTCAGCTTTGTCGCGACGGTGATGCGCCGCGCCTGCTCAAGGAACTGGCTACTGCGCTTTCCAAAGGCGAGTGCCCTGCCGCCGCCAAGGCTGCGCATGGGCTCAAGGGGATGGTTGGTGCCTTTAACGCCACAGACGCATGGGCTGCCGCGAAGCGTCTCGAAACGAGTGCGCGCGAGGGAAAGGTGGAGCAGTTACTCAACGACGCGGATGATTTTGTGCGTGCATTGCGCAAGCTGCTCATCGAACTCGAAAAACTCGCAGGCATCACTCACCAGCATCTCGGCTGGATATAGTGCGCTGTGATTTTTCTACCCAAATCCGTAATTTTTCTCTCAAACTTTCCTGCATGAACGACACTCCTTCCGGCCAACTCATCCTCTGGGGTTCACGTGGCTCCTCGCCCACACCGGGAGGGCGCTTCATCCGCCACGGCGGACAAACCTCGTGCCTCTCGCTTTCGCATGATGGCGCGCAATTCGTATTCGATGCAGGTAGTGGTATTCGCGAATTGGGCCGCTCGCTCATGGAGGATCCGCCGAGGCAAATACATCTCTTCATTACGCACACGCACTGGGATCACATTCAGGGTTTCCCATTTTTCACACCCGCCTACACGCCGGGGTGGGAGATCGAAATCTACGGTGCCAAGCATCTACACAAGCCGCTCAAGTCCATCTTTAAGGGTCAACTCGACCGCGATTACTTTCCGGTGCAGCTCGAAGATATGCGTGCGCATCTGGATTTTCATCATCTTCAGGACGAACCGCTCACTATCGAAGGAGTGAAAATTTCATGGATCGCCGCCGAGCATCCCGGCGTTACGCTCGGCTATAAAATCGAAGTAGAAGGAAAAAAGATCGTGTGGTTTCCGGATAACGAATTTCTTCGCGGTCATCTCGATCCGCTGGATGAGTTAACCCGCGAGAGCGAAGTGATCCGCCCGTATTTGCCGGTCGTGGATTTTGTGAGCGGAGCCGATTTGCTTATCCACGAAGCGCAATATACCGACGACGAATATCCCAGCAAAGTCGGATGGGGCCACAGCAGCGTTGGAAACGCCTGCGTGCTCGCGCACCTAGCTGGCGTGAGGCGTTGGATTGTCACTCACCATGACCCAACGCACGACGACGCATTTCTCGAAACGAAGCTCAACCTCACACGCCGCCTGCTCGATCGCATGGGCAGCAAAGTCCAGGTGAGCCACGGCTACGACGGACTGACGGAGTATTTGTAGTCGGAGTCCGCGACCGCGCGGGCCAGCCGCTCTTGCACGACATAGCGTATTACACGCTGAATCAAATTCCGAAGCATTGACGCTGACTTTTTAAAGCGCGAGGAAGTTTTTCAGAATGTGTTTGCCTTCGAGGGTGAGGATGCTTTCGGGGTGGAATTGCACGCCGTAGATGGGGAGTTCGCGGTGTTGGAGGCCCATGATTTCTCCCTCCGGCGTTTCGGCGGTGATGTCGAGGCAGGCGGGGAAGGTTTCTCTTTTCACCAAGAGCGAATGGTAGCGTGTGGCCTCGAAAGGAGAGGGGAGTCCGGCGAAAATGCCTTTGCCGTTGTGGAGGATTGGCGAGGTTTTTCCGTGCATGAGCCGCCCGGCGCGGACGACATCGCCGCCAAAGACGTGGCCGATGCTTTGGTGGCCGAGGCATACGCCAAAGAGCGGAGTGGTTGCGCCGAAGCGGCGGATGACATCGCACGAGATGCCCGCTTCGTTCGGCGTGCATGGGCCGGGCGAAATGCAGATGCGCTCGGGTTTTAGTGCAGCGATTTCGTCGAGCGTGATTTCGTCGTTTCGCTTCACGAGCGGCTCCGCGCCAAGCTCGCCAAAATACTGGACGAGGTTGTAGGTGAAGCTGTCGTAGTTATCGATGACAAGGAGCATGGGCGATGTTTTGCGCGAAGGCGCGATGCGCGGCAATACGACATTTCCGCGATATGCGAAAACAGGCGACCCGCATCTTCGTGCAAAAGATGGCTTGCGGCTTCCGCCTGTGATGCGTTCAACTCATTACCCGCGCTGCGGAAAAACCAACGTTTCGATGAAAAAAATCACCTTACTCGCATTCTCGTTCCTATCCGTAACTGTCCTCGCGGAGCCGCCGGCAAAGATTGATGTGAGCAGGCTGCCGAAGGAGAGCAGGGTGGTGGATGATGTGATCGTTCCGGTGCCGAGTGAGATTTTTGGCGTGCTGGACAAACTCGGAAAGCCGAACTGGGCCGGAGTTCTGCGCCCGCTCAAGGGTGTAGCGAAGCCTTTCGGCGAGCCGCCGCAGCAGGCGCTTTATTTGGGCAGTGTCATCGCGGAGGGCTTCATCGCGGTCGAGGCTGGTGATGTGGCGGAGGTGAAAAACATCGGCAACAGTGTGCTGAGTCTCAGCGGTGCGCTCGGCGTTCGCAAAGCGGTAACGAAGCGTGCGAATGCGATCATCAATGCGGCCGACGCTGGCAACTGGCAGCTCGTGCGCAAGGAACTCGATGGCGCGCTCAACGAAGTCAAAGACGCGATGACGGAACTCGGCAGCGGCGATCTCGCATCGCTTGTTTCTCTCGGTGGCTGGCTGCGGGGCACAGAGGCTCTCTGCGAGGTGGTGGTGAAAAATTACTCGAAGGACGGTGCTGATTTGCTCCATCAGCCCGCATTGCTCGACCACTTCGATTCGCGTCTGGGTTCGCTGAAAGCCCGCGCGAAGAAGCATCCTTTAGTTCCCAAAATCCAAGCCGGACTTAAAAACATCCGCCCGCTAATCGGGCTCACCGACGGCACTGAAATTTCGGCCAAATCTGTCAAAGAAGTCCGCGACATCTCCTCAGGGCTGGTCAAAGACATCCAGACCAAGTAATTACCCTCCATCCACGTGAAGCGTTTTATTTCACTCCTACTCGCAGCGGTCATTGCCGCCACGCCCGCGCTCGCCAGTGTGGACGACGCGCTTTCCTACGCACTAGAGGCCGCGCAGCCTTATGTGAAGGAGGGATTCACTGTGCGCGAGGACTATTGGGGCGGCGATATGGCGGTGAAGCAGGCGAAGGCAATCACGCATCAGCTTTTCAAGGGGAACGAGTATTGGTTTTGGATCGGCACTGATGAGAAGGCTGCGAAAGTCAGCGTCCATATCTACGACAGCGAGGGGAATCTTTGCGAAGTCGAGGGCTGGCAAAAAGGGCAGTTCGCAGCGGCTCGGGTGATCCCGAAGCGGACTGGGACTTACTACCTCATTGTCGAGGTCGAGAAATCGAATCGGGAGCGCACGCATTGGGGAATGGCTTACGGTTTCCGCTGAGCGGGCGAGCGTCTCTTAATTTCGTGTATTTCGAGTGGCCACGGAGGCTTGTTTTGTATTGCAGGTAAGTGTCTTCCCGGTTAAACGGACGCGCAATCAGCCATATCCATGAAATCGATCAAAGGTCGTATCGTTCCAATCATTAGTCTTCTGTCGCTGGTCGCAACGGCTGGGGCACAAGAGTTTTTCCGTGAATTTGGTTCGTCCCGCACTTCAGGTGGCAGCGGACGTCTCTCGCCTTCGTCTGAAGTTTTCACTGGAAACGACCCGGAGGGCCTTTCTCCGATTACTCCCTTCGACGAAGTCGGACAGGAGGAAGACTACAACATGAGGCTTGGGATTTTCGATTTCGTGATCGCTGCGGGTTTTGGGGTTGAGTTTAACGACAACATCACTCTCGCGAACCAGGACGAACTCTCGGACATCATCTTCCGCCCTCAGATTGATCTCGAAGGCATTGTTCGTATTTCAGACACGAACCGTATCCGCATCGGCGTTGGGCTGAGTTATGCGAAATATCTGGATCACTCAGACTTCGATACGGATGGTCTGTTGATAGCGCCTACATCCGCCTTAGTTTGGACGGCGAAATCCGGCGCATTCACTTTCACTTTCCGGGCAAGGGCTTCCTATCAAGAAGACCCGTTTGCTCTGTCGGTGCTCTCGAATACTGCGACCTACAAACGTTGGGAAGCGCAAGAGGGCGTGCAGGTGGATTGGGAAGCCAATCAATACACGAAGATCACTGTCGGCTACGATCGCTACGATCTTTGGGCCAAGGACGATACTTTCAAGTCGCAGGACAGGGGAATCAACACTATCTACCTCCGTCCTTCCTACCAGCTTTCCCCTTACCTCACGGTCGGTTTGAACGTGTCGGAGAGCTTTGTGAACTATCGGGAAAATCAGCAGGCGGATGGTCAATCACTGCTCGTTGGCCCTTACGTGCAATGGAAAGTCAGCGACCGCACGGACGTGTATCTGGAGGTGGGTTACCAGCAGAGCACTTTCGACGGTTCGACAAAGGTCGAAGTTCTGGATGCTGATGGGAATGGCACAGGGACGTTCCTCGAGGACAACGAAGATACGAGTGGTGTGTATGCGAAACTGGAGATCACCAATCGCCCGACGGAAAACTTCAAGCACAAGCTGACCGCATCGAAAACGGCAGAGCTGGGCTACGGCACGAACAGCTACGATCTGTATCATGTCGAGTATTCGGCGGACTGGGGTTTTGCTGAAAACACTTCGCTGAGCCCGAATTTGTTCTACGAGTATTACGAGACTTCGGGGAATCAGTCCGAAACAGGCAGCCGTTTTGGGGTGGGAATCGGTTTGCATCATATTTTTTCACAACATCTGACGATGGGGCTCGATTATCGCTTTCTGATGAAGGACTCCGACCAACCCGATGCTGACTACAAACAGAATCTGGGGATGCTCAGCCTTTATTATAAATTCTAACCTATGCATAGCTGCCTGTTCGCTTTTGGCGCGATTGTCGCCCTACTTTCCCAGCCAACAGCCAGCGCCCAGAATGTCATCCCGAACAACGGTGCTCGCGCTGCGTCTGCAATACCGGCAGCGGTGCCGCTTCCGGGGGCGGGGGAGATGGCTGCGACGGGAGTCGTCGTTCCTCACGACAGTAAGCTGATTCCGGGCGACGAAGTTTCCATCAAGATCGAAGAGGATCGCGATGTGCCTTGGAAAACCATCGTTACCGACACCGGCGAAGTGGAAGTGATGGGGAATCTCGGCAGCGTTTCCGTCTCTGGAAAAACAGCGGCGGATGCTGAGGCGGTGATTGGTGCCTACCTACGTCAGCGTTTTTACAACAAGGCCACGGTCAGTTTCAAAATCCTGCGCAAGGCGATGGGGGCGGTTCGTCCGTTCAAGGTGAATGTGAACGGCAAGGTGCAGCGCAACGGCCCGCAGTATTTCACCGGGGCGAATCCGCTGAGGCTCAGCGAGGCCGTGATGGTCGCGGGCACGAGCATTTACTCCAACTTGAAGCGCGTGCAGCTCACCCGCGACGGCAAGAACACCAGCCACGACGTTCAGGCGATTACCAAAGAGGGGCGCACAGAACTCGACATCACCTTGCAGAACGGCGACCAGGTTTACGTGGACGCAAAACCCGTCGTTGGTTTCGGAAACTAGCCCATGGACCCAAAACAGCCCATGCCCGCGACGGGCGGAGAAATTAGTTCCCGCATCGGGATTCGCTTTTACCGCTACCGCGGAATCATCAAGCGCTACTGGTGGGTGCTGGCGATTACCGTGGGTCTCGGCCTCGTTTACCAAGCGTGGGTGCTTTTCAACAAGCCCACCTGCTATGTCTCCTACGGAAAACTCAGTGTGCGCGAGACGGGCGGCGATCAAAACAGCCTCGCCCGCACCAACGACCCGAGCTGGTATGGCACCATCGTAAAAACCATCGAGAGCCCCGCCGTTCACGAGCGCGCGGTAAAGAGTGTTGCGGTGATGAGGCCCGACTACGAGCCGCTCGCCAACAGCGCCGAGGTCACCGCCGAGAACGAAGCAAACACTTACTTTTTCAAAGTCACCGGCATCGGGCCAAATCCCGAGTTCACCCAGTTTTTCACGGACCGTGTCATGGAGGCATTCATGGAAATGCGCCGCGAGGAAAGCCGCGACATGATGCAGGGGAACATCCAGCAACTCGTCCAGCAGAGCGAAGCCGAGCGTGCGCGCATCGAACAGGCGCAGACGGAGATGAACAAATTCGTGGACGAAAACAACGTCCCCTTCATCGAGCAGCAAGCCGAGCAAATCGCCGCCGACCTCGCCGACGCCCGCAAGACCCGCGAGGCGCTCACGCAGGAAGTGAATCTTTACCAGACCCTCGACAGCGGCAGCTTGCTCAACAACCCCGGCGGCGGCGGCGGCGGCAGCACAAAACGCCCCGGCGCCGACAACGACACGCGCTCCGACAAACTCAGCGACAAGCAGCAGGAACTCGCCATCAAGGAAGACGAACTCAAGGAACGCGCAGTCATCTGGAAGCCCGCCCACCCTCGCTACCAGTTGCTCGTCGAGGAAATTGACAAACTCAAAATCGCCATCCGCGTTCTCAATGATCAGGCCGAAAAAGGCCGCTCCGCCGCTCCGCCGCGCTCGCCCGCTTGAAACTCGAAGTCATCGCCAAGGACAAATCCATCACCGAGCTTGAGGAAAAGGCGCGCGCCTTCAGCAAAATCACCGCGAAATACAACACGTTCAAACAGGAAGTGCAGCGCCGCGAAGCCCTCTACAACCAGACCCGCGAGACCCACGACAAACTGCTTCTCACCAACGGCGTCCCCGAGATCCTCGCCTTCCAGCAAAAAGCCACCGTCGCCATCAAGGAAAATCGCGGCGTCGTAAAAGGACTCCTCGTCGGCATCATCGGCGGGCTGCTCCTCGGCCTCGCGATTCTCTTCGTCATGGATCGCGCCGATGATCGCTTCGCCAGCTCCACCGAGATGATCGAGCAATTCAGCGAGCCCATCCTCGCCCAGCTCCCCGATGTCGCCGACAGCCGCACCAACACCGGCCTCCCGCTCCTTCTCGCCGAAGACGAGCGCTACATGTATGCCGAGGCCTACCGCAGCCTGCGCAGCTCCCTCATCTTCATGCCCAATCAGCAGGAGCTGAAAACCCTCATCGTCACCAGCGCCATCCCCAACGAAGGCAAAAGCACCATCGCCAGCAACCTCGCCATCACCATGTCCAACGCCGGCGTGCGCGTCCTCCTCGTGGATGCCGACCTCCGCCGTGGCGACATCGCCGCGCTCTTCGACACCGATGGCCGCCAGGGCCTCTCGAACATCCTCCGCAGCGAAGTCCCGTGGCAGAGCTGCGTGAAAACCCCGCGTGGCGACAAACTCCACGTCATCCCGCGCGGCCCCGTCACCAATCAAAGCAGTGAACTTCTTCTCCTCCCCATCCTCCCCAAACTCCTCGAAGAATGGAAAACCACCTTCGACCTCGTCATCTTCAACACCGCCCCCATCCTCGCCACCGACGACACGCCCACCATCGCGCCGAACTTCGACGGCACCCTCATGGTCATCCGCGCCAGCTTCACCAGCGCACGCCTCACCCGCAACGCCCTCAACGCCCTCTACCAGCGCCAAGTCAACGTCCTCGGCCTCATCCTCAACTGCGTGGATACCGACCTCCCCGACTACTACTACTACCGCTACCCCAAATACTACGCCGCTTGATCGCGCGGCGGCGTCCGCTAGCCTCCCCCCATGCTGAACATCACCGGCCCCGGCTCCATCATCACGTGCGACGGCGTCACGCGGCGCGACTTCCTGCAAGTTGGCACCCTCGGCGCACTCGGCTTTTCCTTGGCGAAAATGCTCGGCGTCCCCGCTGCCGCCGCCCCCATCAAATCCGAAAAAGCCTGCATCCTCATCTTCAATCTCGGCGCACCCTCGCAGCTCGACTGCTGGGATCCAAAGCCCGACGCCCCGCGCGAAATTCGCGGCCCCTTCAAAGCCATCTCCACCAAAGGCGATTTCCAAATCAGCGAAGTCTTCCCCAAGCACGCCGCCGCCGCCGATAAATTCAGCATCGTCCGCAGCGTCTATCACACCGCCGCCGCCGTCCACGACACCGGCCACCAGATGATGCAGACCGGGCGCCTCTTCACCGGCGGAGTGAACACCCCCCACGCCGGCTGCGTCTATGAATTCCTCCGTGGCCGCCGCAACGAACTCCCCGCCCACGTCATCCTCCCCGAAGCCATGGGCCCCACCGGCGGCAACATGCCCCACGGGCGAGACGCCGGCTTCCTTGGCAAAAGCCGCGACCCCTTCGTCCTCAACGCCGACCCCTCCAAAAAAGACTTCAAAGTCCCCGACCTTCTCCCGCCCGCCGAGATCGGCGAAGCCCGCCTCGAACGCCGCCGCAAACTTCGCGAAGTCGTCGAGGGCACCATGAAAAACTTCGAGGGTTCCGCGAATGCCGAACTCATGGACGCCAACTTCCAAGCCGCCTATCGCCTCATGACCTCCCCGCTCGCCCGCGAAGCCTTCGACCTCGCCCAAGAGCCACCCGCCGTCCGCGAACGCTACGGCATGAAC
>JBEIQV010000074.1:0-12239 GCA_040376335.1 Verrucomicrobiia bacterium
ACCGTCCTCAACGCGCGCCAGAATCAGGACGAGGCCCAAGTCATCTCGCGCGCTGGGCAAAAGAACGCCGTCACCATTTCCACGAACATGGCCGGACGCGGCACCGACATCAAACTCGGCGAAGGCGTCTCCGAGCTTGGCGGACTCTACGTGCTCGGCACCGAGCGCCACGAATCACGCCGCATTGATCGCCAGTTGCGCGGTCGTTGCGCACGTCAGGGCGATCCCGGCTTTTCTCGCTTCTTCGTTTCGTTTGAAGACGACCTCATGCGTAATTTCGGCGCAGCCGAGCGCATGACAAAGCTCATGGATCGCTTCGGCATGAAGGAAGGCGAGGCGCTCGAACATCCGTGGCTGAACCGTTCCGTTGAGACGGCGCAAAAGCGCGTCGAAAGCCGGAACTACCTTATCCGCAAACGCACGCTCGATTTCGACGACGTGATGAACCGCCAGCGCGAAGTCGTCTATGGCCTGCGCAACGAATCCATCACCACCGACGAACCGCGCACACTCATTTACGACGTGGTGGAAGATCGCATCCCCGAGAAATGCGAAGAGTTCTTCCCCGCTGGTGAAGACCCGCAGATTGACGCCCTCCTCGCTTGGGCAAACGTCACTTTCCCCATCGCGCTCGACAAAGCCGCGCTCACCGGAAAGACCCTCGAAGAAGCCGCCAACATCCTCACCGAGCGCGTTAAAAAAGCCTACGAACTCAAGAGCCAGCACGAAGTCACCGACGCCATCAAAGGCCTCGAGCGCTACATCATGCTCACCGCGATTGACAAGCTGTGGCAGGAGCACCTTTACGCCATGGACGGCCTCCGCGAGGGCGTGTATCTGCGCGCCTACGGACAGAAAGACCCGCTCATCGAATACAAACAAGAGGCCTTCAAAATGTTCGAAGTCCTCATGGGCAGCATCAAAGACGAAGTGCTGCACAACCTCTTCCGCAGCACCTCGAACATCATGGCCTTCGAGCAATTCCTAGCAAACCTGCCGCACTTCCTCAGCGCGCCGGATGAAAGCGCCATCACCGCCGGGATGTCATCGCCCCAAGCGCCAGACGAGTCGCAACCTGAGGACGATGTGAAAATCGAACCCGTCCGCCGCGAAGCCCCCAAAGTCGGACGCAACGAACCCTGCCCCTGCGGCAGCGGCAAAAAGTTCAAAGACTGCTGCGGTCGCGCAGGCTAGTAGGGGACGCTAAATTTTCTTTTTTAGGGACCAGTAAAGAGCGGAACCGTCGCAATTCGCGCAAGAACGACACAGAACCGTGTAATTCGTCGTCTTATTTTCACCTTTGGCACTTTCCTGCCATAAAACCGTAACATTGGTCGCGGAATCTCCACACCATCGCCAATGCGATAACACACCTACACACAACAATCATCATGTTCAAACAAACCCTGACACTTGCACTGACAGTCGCCGCTTCGACGGTGCTCGCTGGCCAAACCAGCGCTCCAGCGAAAGCTTCCTCGAAGGAGACTGTAAAAGAAGAATCCATCTATGACAGACTGTGGAGCTACCCCACGCTGTATAAAAACGACGACTCTTCCTTCCTCAATGAACTTCGCATCGTGGGCCGTTTTCACGGCGACGTATATAATGTGGATTCCGGCCTCGGCACCGACTCGGACTGGCGCATTCGCCGTATGCGTCTGGGCTTGAAAGCGAAGTTTTTCCACAATTTGGATCTCCACGTTGAGACCGATTTGGACCCTCAGTTTGACAACCCTTGGTATTCGCGCCTGACGGACGCATACATCGCGTGGAAATTCTGCGAAGCGGCGAAAATCACCATCGGTAAGCACTCGGCGAAGTTCACCCTCGATGGACAAACCTCATCGAACGAACTCATCACGCTTGACCGCAATAATCTCACCAACAACCTGTGGTTCACCACCGAATACATCAGTGGCGTGAGCTTCAGCGGAAAAGTCGGTGGCTTCCAATACACCGCTGGTTATTTCTCCGGCGGCACGGAGACCAAGGAGTTCGGCAACTTCGACGAGGGGCACTTCGCGCTGGCGAGTCTGGGCTATGACTTCGCCAAGCAACTCGGAGTGAAGAAGGCGCTGCTCCGCGCTGACTACGTTTACAACGATCGCAATGCAGAAAGTAACGCGACGCGTTCTTTTGAGAACGTCGGCTCGCTAAACTTCCAGTTTGCGCAGGAAAACTGGGGCTTTTCGACAGACCTCGCAGTGGGCACCGGCTATGGCAGCCAGAGCGATGTGTGGGGCTTGGTCGTCATGCCTTGGTATAACATCACCAAGCAGCTCCAGATTGTCGCCCGCTACACCTATATGGAAAGCGAAGACCCAAATGGCATCCGCTTTGGGCGCTACGAAAACGTAATGACCAGCGGCAAAGGTGACGAATATCAGGAAATCTATGCTGGCCTGAACTACTACCTCTATGGCCACAAGCTGAAGCTCCAGACCGGGCTCACCTACTCCATGATGGAAGACAGCGCCAACGACGGCGGTAAATACGACGGCTGGACCTGGACGACCGGCGTGCGTCTCAGCTTCTAAAATCTCCACCTAGGTGGTGTTTGGTTAGAAAGGCTCGTCGCTTTGTGCGGCGGGCCTTTCTCTTTTTCGTGGATTCGAGGTTTGGCAAATGGCGCGCATCGTCGCTACGGTGCGCGCTTTTCCACCCGTCATGAAAATTCGCGTCACTCTTTGTATCGTTTCCTGCGTCCTCAGTATCGCCCTTGGCCTCGTGCTATCGCGTGGTGGCTGGGACGGGCATTTGCGCAAAACTAGCGAGGCAAAAAGGGAGTCTGCAACAGCGCAGACGCAGACGCTCACGATGCCCGAAGTCCCAACGGCAAAAGCGCGCAAACCGCGCATCGGGTTGTCGCTCGATACGCTGAAGGAGGAACGCTGGCAGCGGGACCGCGATACGTTTGTAGCGAAAGCGCAGGCGCTCGGCGCGGAGGTGGTGGTGCTTTCTGCAAACAGCGATGACGTGCAGCAGATTAAGGACTGCAATTCGCTGCTCGGGCAGAACATTGATGTGCTCGTCATCGCGCCGCACAACGGTGATGCGATGTCAAAGGCGGTGGAGGAGGCGCACGCATCGGGCGTCATGGTGTGCGCCTACGACCGGCTGATCAAAAACTGCGACCTCGATTACTATTTCACCTTCGACAACGTGAAAGTCGGCGAATTGCAGGGGCGCTTTTTGATGGAGCGGCTGTTCCCAGCGGGCCCGGTTTCCGGTGGTGAGAAAAAGCGCATCGCCCGCATCTACGGCGCGCCTACGGACAACAACGCGAAGCTTTTCAAGCAGGGTCAGGACAACTCGCTGAAGCCATTTTTGGATAACGGAAAACTGGAAGTCGTCTTCGCGGACTGGGCCGAGGACTGGAAGCCGGAGAACGGAAAAAAGATCACGCAAGCTGCGCTGACGAAGGCGGGCACAGCGGGGTTGGCGGCGATTCTCGCGAGTAACGACGGCACAGCAGGGGGTGCGATTCAGGCACTGCGCGAGGAACGTCTCGCGGGGACGATTATGGTCACTGGACAGGACGCCGACCTCGATGCGTGCCGCCGGATTCTCGCAGGCGAACAGACGATGACGATCTACAAGCCGCTCAAACTTCTCGCCGAGCAGGCCGCCGAAAGTGCTGTTGCGCTGGCGAAGAAGCAGCCGATTAAAACCACCGCCAGCTACGACAACGGAAAACGCGAAGTCCCGACGGTGCAGGTGGACATCATCGCCGTCCACAAAGGCAACATCCGCGAGACCGTGGTGAAGGATGGCTTCCACAAAGAGGCTGAATTGTTCGGAAAATGAGCCCCGTCCTTTCCGCCCGGAATCTGACGAAGCGTTTTCCCGGCGTCGTCGCGCTGAAGGATGTTTCCTTTGATTTGCACGAAGGAGAAATTCACGCGCTTTGCGGCGAAAACGGCGCGGGAAAATCCACGCTCATCAAGCTGCTGAGCGGGCTGCACTCGCACGGCAGCTACGAAGGGGAACTGTTAGTGGGCGAGAAAACAGCACGCTTTCGCGGCATCGCGGATGCGGAGCGCACGGGGCTTGCGGTGATTTATCAGGAACTCGCGCTCGTCGAGGAGATGACCGTCGCGGAAAACATTTTTCTCGGGCGCGAGCCGCGTCGTTTCGGACTGGTGGATTGGGAGCGGATGCACCGAGAGGCGCAGGCGTTGTTGCGCAAATTTCAAATCGAACTCGCACCGGATACTCCGGTTTCGCGACTGGGAGTCGGCGAAAAGCAGCTCGTCGAAATCGTCAAGGCCATCGGCAAAAACTCGCGTATCCTCCTCCTCGACGAACCGACCGCCGCGCTGGCCGAACACGAGACGCAAATCCTGCTGAACATCCTTCGTGATCTGCTCGGGCGGGGCATCGCGTGCATCTACATTTCGCACCGGCTCGATGAGGTTTTCGCCATCGCCGACCGCATCACCGTCCTTCGCGACGGCGAAACGGTTTTCACGGCGAAGGCAACGCAAACGAACAAATCAGAACTCATCCGGCACATGGTGGGCCGGGAGATTACCGAGCTTTTTCCACGTGCGCTGAAAATGAACGCCGTCTCCGAGCATCAGGCGCTTTACGTGGAAAACTTGAGCGTCGCCGATCCGCACACGGGAGTTTTACGGCTGAGCAACATCACTTTTTCCATCGCGCCGGGCGAAGTCCTCGGCATCGGCGGACTCATGGGTGCAGGGCGCACGGAGTTGCTCATGCACCTCTACGGAGCGTGGGGGACGCGCGTCGGCGGGCGTGTCGCTATCGGTCGGCGACTGCTCCCGGGTTCACCGCCGGAAACGCTACGCAGCGGACTTGCTCTCGTGAGCGAGGACCGACGACGGCAGGGCCTCGTGCTGGAGCAAAACGTCGGCTTTAATCTCTCGCTTTCTTCGCTAGCGCGATTGAGTTGCTGTGGGCTCATCCAGCCAGCGCGTGAGCATTCGCTGAACGACGCTTTCTTTCGCCGGCTCGGCGTGAGGGCGACGGGCCTGGAGGCAACGGCTGGAAAACTCTCCGGCGGCAACCAACAGAAAATCGTGCTTGGAAAAGCACTCATGACGGAGCCGAAAGTCATCCTGCTCGACGAACCGACGCGCGGCATAGATGTCGGCGCAAAAGCGGAGATTTACGAACTGATCAACAACCTCACCGCTTCGGGGAAAGCCGTGGTGCTGGTTTCCAGCGAATTGCCTGAATTGATCGGCATGAGCGACCGAATCCTCATGCTGCACGAAGGGCGCATCGCCGGGGAATTCGAGCGCGGCGCGACGCAGGAGCAGTTGCTCGCAGCAGCGATGGGCGTGGAAAGCGAGGACGCAACTCCAGCGCCGCCCAGCCAGCCAGCCGTGCTCACCACGCCCCGCATGAACGACGATATCTACATCGCTCCACCCCAGTTCTTTTTGCCAATCCTATGAACTCCAAGTTCTCACTCCGCGATCTTTCGCTCCTCTTTGCGCTGCTCGCCATCGCTGCGTTCTTCACGTTCGCAGTGCCGGGCTACGGCTTTGTGACACCGCGCAATCTCACACAACTCGTCGTCGAAGTTTCCATCACCGCGACACTCGCTGTCGGAATGTTGCTCGTGATTTTGCCAGGCCACATAGACCTCTCCGCAGGCAGCGGCGTGGGGCTTCTCGGCGGACTGGCGACGGTGCTCGTAGGCGGCACGGGCTGGCTTACAAAAGCACTCACCGACTTTCACGGATGGATCGCTGTGACGTTCGGGGCGAAAGCCGCCGCGTATTTTCCGCCACCGCCGTGGCCGGACCCGGTGGCGATGCTCGTGTGCCTAGTCGTTGCGATGGTGTTTTGGGGATTGATGGGGATGCTCGTCGTCCGTCAACGGATTCAGGCATTCATCGTCACGCTCGGCGGGATGCTCATTTTCAAGGGCCTGTTCTGGCGCGTCATCGAGAGTCACACCATTCCCGTGGTCGGCCCGACGCTGGGAAAATCGTGGCCGCTCGCCGTCGGAGGGCAAATCCTCGACGTTCCGCAGGACTGGCTGCACCGGCTCACGACCGAATACCTCGATGCCACGACTGGCCTGTTGCTCGCGGCTGTGATTTCGCTGCTCATGCTCCTCGGTGCGGTGCGCGGCTGGGCGCGTCGCCACAAGCACAACATCGCAGGCGATGACGGTGAACTCACGTTCGTAAAATGGCTCATCGTTTCGCAGCTTCTTTTCCTCTTCGTGCTCGTAGCGAATCAATATCAGGGCGTCCCGATGCCAGCGGTCATCTGCGGTGCGGTGGCGTTTGCCGTCCACACACTCACACGGCACACGCGCTTCGGGCGCTACCTTTACGCCATCGGCGGAAATGAAGAGGCTGCTCTAATCTCCGGCATCGCCGTGAAGAAAATAGTCGTCCGCGCCTTCGTGCTCATGGGCGTCATCGTGGCGATCACCGGCTTCATGCAGACGGCCTATGCGGGCTACACGACGACCGATGTGGGAAATCTCATGGAACTCGACGCCGTCGCTGCGTGCGTCATCGGCGGTGTGTCGTTGAAAGGCGGGCGCGGCACTGTGCTCGGCGTATTTTTCGGCGCGCTCATCATGGCCACACTGGCGAAGGGAATGTCGCTGATGGGCACGGAGCCCGAATATAAATACATGACGCGCGGAGCCGTGCTCATTCTTGCCGTGTGGATGGATTCGCGACTCAGCGAGCGAAAGGCGTAGAAACGTAGCGCAGACGTTACTTTTCCCAATCGCCACATCTCCGCCACGGGATTGTAACATTCCGCGTGGAGAGTCGGAGAAGCAATGGCATCCCACTACGAAGAATCACTAGAGCGCGACATCAGCCGCATTCGCGGAAAGCTCACCGATATGGCGAGGCTTGCCGAGGACGCGCTCCATTCCTGCGTGCGCGCTCTTACTCACCGCGACCGCCAGACCGCCTACGCCGTCGTGCTTCGGGACCGTCGTATTGATGAGTTGGAAAAAGAGATAGACCGCCTTTGCCTTGAATTTCTCGTCCGCCAGCAGCCTGTCGCCCGGCATCTCCGCTTTGCCTACACGACGATCAAGGTGAACCTCGATCTCGAGCGCATCGGCGACTACGCCGAAAGCATCGCCCGGCAGGTCTTGAAGCTTTCCAATATGTCCGTCGCCGTCCCGCTGGATCGGTTTCAGCAACTCGGAGCCATTGCCACGCCTATGGTGCGCGATGCGGTGAAAGCTTTCATCGCCGGCGATGCTGACCTAGCCCGCGATGTCATTTCCCGCGAGCAGGAAACTGACGCGCTCCGTAGCGCGATCAATACCGAGCTTTTCCAGCTCCGGCAGGACGGAAAAATCCCGCTCGAAGCACTGGACCCGCTTCTCACCATCGCCCGCCGTTTCGAGCGCGCCGCCGACCAGGCCACGAACATCGCCGAGGAGGTCATCTACATGGTCACCGGCGAATACTACAAACACATGGGCGGTGAAATGTGGCGCATGGTCTTCATTGACGAACACAACCACTGCCGCAGCCAGATGGCCGAGGCCATCGCCAATTCGCTGAATCAACCGCGGTTTCTGTTCTCCAGCGCCGGCCTAGATGTGCAGCCAGTGGACGAAGGCACCATCGAATTCCTCAAGAGCAAAGGCCTCGACATATCCCGCGCCCAGAGCCGCAGCGTCGAGCAGCACCCGAACATAGACGCCGCGCAAATCATCGTCGCCCTCTCGCCCGCAGCAAAGCGCGCCTACCCCAAACCCACACGGGCCGTGTGCCTCGACTGGAGCCTGCCCGATCCCTCGCTCACCGCAGGCGCCACAGAAAAACAGGCCGCCTTCGAGCAAGCTTACGAATTCCTCCACCAGCATATCTCCGACATCTGCGAAGCCGTGCTGGCGGATCGCCTGAGCTGATTTTTCCAACAACAAAACAACAACCAAAACATGAAACGCACATCCTTACTCGCACTCGCTGCGCTCGCTGCATCCGCACTCTTCATTACGGGCTGCGGCGAAAAGAAAGCCGCCGGTCCGAAAATCAAAAACATCGGCTCCGACACCATGCTCCAAATCGGCCTCTCGTGGAGCGAAGCCTACGCAAAAGTGGAGCCATCGGTCTCCGTCGAAGTCAACGGCGGCGGCTCCGGTGTCGGAATCGCGGGCCTCATTGACGGCACTGCGGACATCGCAAACAGCAGCCGCTCTTTCGAGGAAAAGGAAATCGCCGATCTCAAAGCGAAGAAAAACGTCGAACCAAAAGAATTCATGGTCGGCTACGACGCGCTCTGCATCTTCGTCCACAAAGACAACCCGATTACTGAAATCTCCATCGAGCAACTCTCCGAAATTTACAAAGACGGCGGCAAGTTTCGCAAGTGGAGCGACCTCGGCATTACGATTCCCGGCGGCAAGGACGAGATCATCGTGCTGAGCCGGCAAAACACATCGGGCACGCAGCATTATTTCAAGGAAGCAGTCGTCGGAAAGAAAGCGCAGCAACGTGCCGACGTGCTCCAGCAGAGCGGGAGTTCGGAAGTCGTGCAGGTCATCACCAAGACACCCGGATCCATCGGATACTCGGGCATGGGTTTCATCACGCCCGACGTGAAAGTGGTCAAAGTCTCGAAAAAAACCGGCGAGCCAGCCGTTGCTCCAAGCATCGCGACTACACTCGACAAGACCTACCCAATCTCGCGACCGATGTTCGTCTATACCGCCGGTGAACCGGCACCTCACGTGAAGAAATACATTGATTGGATGCTCAGTGACGCGGGCCAGGAAATCCTAAAGGCCAACCACTACGTCCCGCTTCCAAAGAAATAGCCTCTGGCGAAAATCTGCGCGGGTCGTGGCGACCATCGGTTTTCGCCGCGACCCGCCTTTTTGCTAAAAAAAGTGAATACCACCACCGCCAAACAAAAGCAGGGGCGCAGCGCCTTCGACCTCGTCGTCGAACGAGGCATCGAATGGCTCATCAAGCTCTGTGGTGTCAGCGCGATCCTGTTCGTATTCGGGATCGTGTTTTTCATCGTGAAGGAAGGCTGGGGTGCGTTCTCGTTCCTCACGCCGCGGAACTTCATTTTCAACCCACGGTGGGATCCGATGGCGCACAATTTCGGCATCGGCGCGCTCATCCTTGGCACGCTCAGCGTCACCGCACTTTCGATGGTGATTGCAGTGCCATTCGGCCTCGGCGCAGCGGTGTTTGTCTCCGAGTTTTGCACCGGCAAAATGAAGGAATCGCTGAAAGTGATCATCGAACTGCTTGCCGCGATACCATCGGTCGTCTGGGGCTTCGTCGGCGTCGCCTTGCTCGGGCCGATTATTCAAAAAGTGTTCGATGCCAATACTGGCGTGAATATGCTCAACGCCTCGCTGCTCCTCGCACTGATGAGCGTGCCCATCATGGTCAGCATCGGCGAGGACGCGCTCAAGGCCGTGCCCGACAACTATCGCGAAGCCGCCCACGCGCTCGGTGCGACCAAGTGGCAGATCATCTGGCGCGTTCTCATTCCTGCGGCAAAAAACGGATTGCTTGCGGCAGTGCTCCTCGGCGTCGGGCGCGCCATCGGCGAAACGATGGCCGTGCTCATGGCCACCGGCCACAGCGCCCGCATCCCCACGAGCATCCTCGACCCCGTCCAAACGCTCACCGCCACCATCGCCGCCGACCTCGGTGAGGCGCGGCAGGGCTCAGAAATTTCGCAAACCCTCTTCCTCGTCGGCGTGCTGCTCTTCGGCATCACATTCATCGTCAACCTCAGTGCCGACCTCATCGTCCGCGGCATCAAAAAGAAATGAATATGCACGAAACCGCCTCACAGCCACCCGTGCGGTTCGGGGAAACCGCCTTCGTCCGAAAAAAACACAGGCAGCAGCTCATCGCGAAGTGCTTCTTCGGCGCGATGGCCGCAGCGATGATCATCCCGCTGCTCGTCATCGTCGGCGACATCTTCGTTCGCGCGTTCCCGTCATTTTCGTGGGCGTTTTTCACCGAGAACCCGCGCATGGGCGGCGTGAAAGGCGGCATTTGGCCGGCGATTGTCGGCACACTTTACCTTATCACATTTTCCCTGCTCGTCTCGGCGCCCATTGGCGTTCTCGCGGCGGTCTACCTGAATGAATACGCGAAGGACAATTGGTTCACGCGCACCGTGAACCTCGCCGTCGTGAACCTCGCGGGCGTGCCGAGCATCGTTCACGGACTCTTCGGCGTCGGTGCGTTTGTGTATGCGATGTCATTTGGCCGCAGCATCATCTCCGCAGCGCTCACGCTCGCGATCATGACGATGCCCGTCATCATCGCCTCGACAAAGGAAGCCCTCTCCTCCGTGCCCATGAGTTTTCGCGAAGCGTGCTGGAACACCGGCGCAACGCGCTGGCAGACCATCCGCAAAATCGTCCTGCCCAACTCCATCAGCGGCATCCTCACCGGCGTCATCCTGCAAGTCAGCCGCACCGCCGGCGAGACCGCGCCAGTCATGCTCACCGGCGTCGCCACCGGGATGGTCATCCGGGAAAGCGGGCTCTTTCTCTACAACATCACCGACCAGTGCATGGCCCTCTCGATGCACCTTTTCTACATCAAGACCCAGGCGAGCGGCGCACCCGAGAGCCTCGGCTACGCAATCGCCGCCACGCTGCTCGGCGTCGTCCTGATGTTCAACGCCACCGCCATCCTTTTCCGCTCGTGGCTGCGCGGACGCAAAAAATGGTAACGCCAAAAATCCAAGTAGAAAACCTGCGCCTCAGCTACGGGGCGAAGGAAGTCATCCACGGCATCTCGTTCGACATCGAGCCGAACGAAATCCTCGGAGTCATCGGCCCCGCACAATCCGGCAAGACTTCGCTCCTGCGATGCATCAACCGCACCATCGAATTCAGCAGCGGTGTGAACTTCACCGGCACCATCCGCGTGGACGGCGAGGACACCGCAAAAATGCGCGACGTCTATGGATTGCGCCGTCGCATCGGCATGGTCGCGCCATTACCTGTCGGTCTGCCGCTCAGCATCTACGACAACGTCGCCTTTGCCCCGCGTTGCGCGGGCATGAACAACAAGGGCGAACTCGATGCCCTCGTGGAGAAATGCCTCAGGCAAGCCGCGCTGTGGGACGAGGTGAAAGACCGCCTCGACTCGCTCGGCACGAAGCTCTCCGGCGGACAACAGCAGCGCCTCACCATCGCCCGCGCCCTTTCCCACAGCCCCGAAATCCTGTGTCTCGATGAATTCAGCATCGCGATTGATCCCGTCACCACCATGCGCATCGAGGACGTGCTCAAGGAACTCAAGAAGGACATGACGATCATCCTCGTCACCAACCTCGTCCAGCAAGCGCGCCGCCTCGCCGCCCGCACCATGTTCATGTGGAACGGCGAAATCATCGAACTCGGCCCCACCGAACAACTCTTCGGCGACAACCCGAAAGACAAACGCACCCACGACTACGTGAACGGAATTTTCGGATGAAAACAGCGAAGCACATCCACAGCGACGAGGCTGTTTCTAGGAACGACGGGCGCGGATTTCCTCAATCTCTTCCATTATATCCGCCTCGTGGATTTGTGCGGCATTCCGCTCTTCATATTCATGCAGCGCGTCCCATCCACCCACGGTGGGTGGTGTCTCAAAGTGATATTTTTCCGCCCACCGCTGCAGCAGCGTGCGGTGGCATTCCAGAATTTCTTCAGGGCTCTTCGGTTCCATACCGCGAGGATGCTCCTTCTTCAGGCCGCTGCCAGCCACAATTTCTTTGCGCGAGAATATGACCGACCGCCTCTCCATCACTACCCGCGACGTCCAGCTCTGGTATGGGAAATTCCAGGCGCTCAAGGGCATCACCGTGGACATCAAGCACGGGCAAATCACCTCGCTCATCGGCCCCAGCGGCTGCGGCAAGACCACACTCCTGCGCTGCTTCAACCGCGTCAACGAACGCTACGGCAACGTCACCACCACCGGCGAAATCAAAGTCCTCGGTAAAAACATCTATGATCCCGACGTCTCCCTCATCGAGCTTCGCAAAGCCGTCGGCATGGTCTTCCAGCGCCCGAACCCGCTCCCCATCTCCATCTACGAAAACGTCGTCTTCGGTCTCCGCATCCATGCTGAGAAAAAACTCAGCAAGAGCGAACTCGACGCCGCCGTGGAAAAAGCACTCACCGAAGTCGGCTTGTGGTCCGACCTCAAGGATCGCCTCAACGACAAAGCCATCGGCCTCCAGCTCGAACAACAGCAGAAACTCTGCATCGCCCGCCTTCTCCCGCTGAAGCC